>CANHCM010000137.1 GCA_947459155.1 Bacteroidota bacterium
CGCGCGTTGGCATATCCGGTGGCCGGGTTGGCCAAAAACAGAATGTTCACCTGATTGAGCTTATGGGGCTCCCGAACACCGTTTCCGTTGGGTGTGGCCGGCTGCCCATTGACGAGGGTTTGCAGGTCGCTGTATTTCACCGACAGCTGACTCCAATTGTTGGTATTCATCTGCACCTCAACAGCGTACATGTCTTCGCTGGCCGGGGTAAAGGTTCCATCCTGGTTGTCGTCTTCCTGAAACTGAAACAGCATAATGCCATTGTTCAGGTTCTCGGGCTTGTAAAGCATTGTGTTGAAGTACACCAACTCGGGGTTCGACGACAAATTGAACGTAGGTGCTCCGTAGGCCGTAGCCGGCATGAACAGGTAAGCAATCAGGTAGTCCCAGCTTACCGCCCCGCCAATATCGAAATACCCGTTGCCCTGAGCCGCAGTGCCGCTGGTTTGAATCCCAAACGACATGTCGGCCCCCGACTGCACGAATGAGGTCCAACCCGGATTGGCCACGCCTTCAAAATCGCTCAACAGCAAGCCTTGATAATTGCGGGTTCCGCTCACAAATAAGGTGTCGAACAGGGTGTCGGATTCTGCTTCAAAGCGCAGCATCACGGCGCAAGCCTCCGATTTAAAAAAGGGCAAGCGGGTGGTGGTGCCATTCCAGCTGCTGTTGGTAGCATCAAGCTGTTTGCTGAATCCGGTGATTTGCTTGACGGCCCCCGACTCCAGCCCTTTCACTTCGAGAATCCAGCTCACGTTTTTGGAAAACTCCGCCGTAAAATGCACGGCAGAACCTGAGCTAAAGTCAACTGTATCGGCCGAAGTCTGAAAAGGACTTAGAACGGCGAAAGCTCCATACAAATCGTTCAGCGAAGGCCCGTCGAACTCATCGTCGGTCTCACAACCGGCAAACACCGGCAAAAGGGCCAAACACAGCCATTGAAAAGATCGTTTCATGGTTAAAACTTCAATTGGAATAACATCATAAACTGATTGAGCGAATAATCAGGCAGGGTGCCCAGTGCATTCGCGTTTTGGAAGCGGTTCATCTGAGCGCTGAGGAATGTTTTGTCGCTAAAGCGATAGCGAAGTCCATAACCCAGCATTTGCTCGTTGCCATCGACTTCAAACTCGTTGAAGTTGAAAATCTCCGAAAAGTTGTTGCGAACTGCGGTGAAGTCGAAGCCTTTGTACTGTAGGGTTTGGATGCCGAAAAGCACATCGAGCGAAGGCAAAACCTCCAGTTCCAAACCGGCCGAAAGGGCTTCAGTCTGCAGATCAACGCCACGCACAAGGTCATCCGCCTCGCGCGTAGTTTTGTCGGAACGGTAATGAACATTCAGGTGAAACCGCTTCTTCCAGTTCTTGAAATACTCATTCAGGCGCGCCTCCACCATAAGTTGATTCCGGCTGAACATTCGGGGTTTCAGAGTTCCTTCGCCCCGCATTTCCTGCAAGGCATAGTGCGCAAATTCGGCTTTTAATGGCTGACCTTTCTTTTCGTAGCCTAGGCGAATGATCGCACCCTGTCGGTTGGGTGTTGCGTCGCCAAATGGCGTGATGTTGTCGTACTGTGGGGCAAACTCCATCAGGAATGGACGAAGCTGCATCACGTAAAACGACGATTCCCGCATCAGGTCGAGCATGGTATACGGCCTCAACTCCTGGTTATTGGTGATGCGCGAAAAGGCAAGGGCTTGCTGGCCGAAATCGATGCGTTTGGTTTGCGCACCGGGACTGCGGAATGCCGAACCGATCTGTAGCGCATTTCCACTTAAATACACGCCCCATTTGGGCTGGGCAAGCTTTAGGTTAAAATCGCTGAAGCGTCCGTTCCAATCGGGAGCCTCGGTGGAATTGACGTAGAATGTGCGTGAACGTCCAAATTCTCCCTCCAAAGAGAGGGTAAAATGGCTGTTTCCGTAGAGGGCATTTACCGTTCCGGTGAGGACAGGGTTTCTCAGACCTACGTTGTTTTTAGCCGTTTCGGCCACGTCATACAGGTTGGCATAATTAAAGCCCAGGTTGAGATACTTGCTTTGAACCAGTTGAAGATTCAAGCCGGAAAAGAGCCGGTCGTTGACTTGGTTGAAATCGGATGGACGAACGCGGGTGGTTACGGCATTCACCTGAAGCTCTTTGAGGAACTTCTTAAACACGAGGGCAAACGACAGCGAAGCGCCCTGTTGCCGCCATGAGTTGTCGTTCTCGTAAAAATGCTCGTAGTTGATCACATCGGTTTGCTGCTGGAATACAGCCGGCATGCGGCCAATCACTTCCTGGTTGTAATTCCACAGGGTGTAGCGACTCATTCGGTAGTTGAAGTCGCCCAGCTGATATTTCACAATGCCTCCAATTACCCCTTTCACAAACAACTGGCGCACATCGAAGGTAACGCCTGAGCCCCAAAAGCCGCCGTAATCGTTACGCACACGCACCATGCCCAGAATTTCGGTGTTTTTGTTCGGACGGATGTTCACACCGAGGTCAACCATCACATGCCCGCTGTTGAGCCGGGGAGGCGTAACCGTATCGGGCGTTGCGCCTTCCTGACTAAGCCTGTCGCCAAAATACAAGCCCCTGGCCAAACCGGTAAAGGAAACTTTGCGGTCTTCCTGCGCGCTGAGCGGCTGCAACAGTGCCGAGAAGAATAGAAGAAAAATAGCGGTGTACCGTGATTGCATCAGAAGAAGGCCTTAAGTTCTACAGTGATTTCCCGACCCTCGAAATGGTCGAGTTGAAAGCTCCGATCCTCGAAGTAATACCATCGGTTTCGGAAATATAGGCGGGTGTTCTTTCCCATGTCGATGTCGAAACCAAGCCCTATACCCCGGCCGGTTTGATTGCGTGGGCGGAAGGAGTCGTTGTCGATGTCGGTAAGGTAATTTCCCAACGTGCGCTCGAAGCCATAATAGGCATTGAGCAGAAAGCCCGGACGAATGGCATAATACGCCTCGAACTCCGAAACATACTGCCGAATGTAGGCCTCTTCGTTAAACACCGTGATGGGCGACCAGGCGCGTGAGGCGCTGTTGGCCTGCAAGAGGGAAAACACAAAGAGGTCTTTGCCGAAGAGCTTGCCCTTGTACTTAATCTGTGCCTCCATCATGTTGAAATGCTTCTCAAACACCACCACATTCGAACTGTCGTCGCTGAGGTTTACCGCCTGATACACATCGCGGTAAATGGAATTGTATCGCTGGTAAGGGCCGACTCCGCTCGGAAAGGTCCAGCGCCAGAATCGCGAACGGGTCACATTGTTCACCGGATTGGTATAGGTGATGGTGGCGGCCGCCGGAGTCAATTCGGAAGCAAAACCGAGCCCTCCGCTAAAGGAGAAATGCTTCGACGATTGCTGTACATTCAGGTTCAAGCCCTGGCGGTTGTTGGTCATTTGTCCCAACCTTACCATAGAAGCTCCTGTGGGTATCAGGATGGCCGAACTACCAATGCTACCCGCCGGAATGTTGTTCACCCGGTATTCCGAAATTGAGGTGTTCCAGTAAATCGCGTTGTTGTTCACCACGTTCGGACTAATCCGGTAATAATGGAGTTCAAGCTGGGGTTTACGTCCTTTGAGCGGCGTGGAGAACTTAAACTGCATCAGCTCGCCCCAGCCGGCATTGTGTTCCGGACTGTAGTAATTTCCGCCTCCCACCTCACCTTTGAAGGCAAATCCGCGGTGCTCGAGATGAAATTCGGTGGTGATGACATTAAAGCCAAAAAAGGTGGTCGACAGGCTATCGGTGGCGGCTCTGGAATTCACCGAGTTGATGCTGACGAAATTCTTGGAGCCCCAGTTTTTCTTGAGCTTTCCGCCGTAGGTATAATTGGGGTACGGATCGAATCCTCCATTCAATTCGGTTTTACCGGCCATCAACAAAAATGAGGTCCGGCCCGGCATGTCATCCCCCTGCAACACCAATCCAAAAAAGGCGCGATTTCCCCAACGGGTATCCTGATCGATAGAGCCTTGCTTGAAATACTGGTCGTAACGCGATACCAAATCCAAGCCGGTCGGATCCCAGGGATTACGCTCATAGAGCATGAAGCGGTTGTAGCCCCGGAACGAAGCCATGGTCATGTCGGAAATCGATAGCCACTGAATACCTCCGGCATTTACCGACAGTTTGCCATAGCGCGTTTGAAACTTACCATTGAGGTTCATCCCGAGATTTAAGCCCAGGTTTCGCCCCATACGTGCCCCCAGCAATGGATTTTGAACCGAAGGCCTGAGCGAATCGGGAATTTGCGTGCCGTAACTGCTGCCAATTACCCCGGTGAGGAACTGGAACATCATGATGTCGAAGCCCCAGGAGGTCTTTTCCGAAGGCTTACCGCTCACGTTAATCAAAAGGTTGGGCAGCTGACTGTCGTCGCCAATAAACAGGTTGCGTCCGCGGATGGTATCCTGAATGATTGGATTGAGCAGATACGGCTGGTTTTGCCGTTGGTATGTGCCGAAAAACCGATAGAAACCGGAAATCTGAAGGTTCTTCAGTCCGCCGGGATCTTTCTTGGGCATCATCCCGATTTCGACCGGAGGCAACGCCGCCTTCGATGTATCGAGCTGAGCCTGAGCGCTAAACGAAGACAACAATAGCCACGCCGCACAAACCAATCTGGGTATTCGTTTGCTCATGTGATTTTGGGATGAGTAAAACTACCACTTTTTGTTACATTTACAATAAGCCATCAATTTTTTCTCAGAGGCTCATCTTTTTGAAGGAAACAGCCCGCGCCGGCTCAGCATTTTTATCGCGTGGCACTACATAAACCGGAACGTTTCCATAGGCATAATGGCCCTTTCCGTCGGTAATCGTCACAAAAACCCGATAGGCCCCTTCGCTGCGAGGCGCCCGAAAACGGGCCTGCTCACCCCGATTTTTGAGTAGCGCTCCGGGAATGGCCTGAGGCGCACTTTCGGCGTCGCCGCCCGAGCGGATGTCGGTGCTTTCGGGGATTAACTGCCAGGTGACCTTGAGTTTATCGCCATCCGGATCGTTCACCGCAACGCTGGTTTCGAAAACCGACTCCGCCACAAGATAAATCGGGCTTCCCCGCTCCTGCCCTTCTACCTTCAAAGAGTCGATTCCGGGGGCGCTGTTCGCGGATGGTTTTCCGGTCCAAATCCGTTCAATGCGATCTAAGGCTTCACAAGCTTCGCCACGCTCCGAAAACAATCCGTACCAGGTTGAAGTGGTCTCTTGCTTTTGCCCCCAGAGAAACACATACGATCCGATGCACTTCTCCTTGTCGCCGGCAATAAATTGGGTATATCGCTCTTCGTAGGAATTTGCCTTTTCGGTGCTGGTTTGCTCAACAGGAGCTCCCCACGCCGTTTTCGACACTTCCCAATGTCCGTTCGGCCCCCACTCCGAAATAATGTATGGTCCTTCCCATCCCGCTTTGCGGATACCTTCTTTAACCTTGCCCAAATCGCCGTATGTGTTGATGCCGTAAATGTCGATATGCGGGGCTTTGGCCTTGATCAGCCGGACCTCTTCAGGGTCTAACCCTGCGGTAACGGTGCTGGTTGGATGGTTGGGGTCGACCTCATGAATCATGCGGGCGATGTCGTTGATGGCATCCCAAACCGCCGTATTGCTGTAATTCAAATCAACCTCGTTGCCAACGCCCCACAACAGCAGCGCCGGATGGTCTTTGAGCTCCTTCACAACCCGCGTAAAACCCTCAAGTTGAAGGCGCACCTTCTCTTTGTCGTTGTAATCGAATCCGTGCCGCTCATGCTGAACCCAAAGGCCCATCATCACGGTTAAGCCCTTGGCGTGCGCGGCATCCAGTACTTCGCGGGCGTTGTCGGTACTCCAGGTTCGAATGGAATTTCCTCCAATCGACACCAGTTTGTCGAGCTGAGTACTTCCGCCGGCGCCTCTGATGTAATACGGTTCGCCGGCCCGGTAAAGCTGCCAGTTTCCATCGTCGGCCTTACGGAATTCCACCTTAATAGCCTGAGCGTTTGCCGTAACAAACCCTGCCATCCAAACCAAAATGCACAACAAACGCAACGATGTATACATATATCTACGTGTTAAAATTCAAATGAAAACCCATTCGCCTTCATCTCCTGATAGCGCTTAGCATCAAAAGAATACAACAACGATGGTCGGTGAGAAACACCCCGCTGGGCCTCCTCTAGTTTTTGAAGAAACTTAAACTTCACCACTTTCTTTCGGAAGTTCCCCTTGTCGAAGGTTTTGCCCAATATGGTTTCGAACAACTCCTGAAACTGAGTCAGACTGAACTTCGCAGGTAGCACCTTGCTCCAAAGGTCTTCATGCAGAATCCGCGAACGAAGCTCCTCCAACGAAACCTCCAAAATCTCACGGTGGTCGAAGGCCAGTTGCGGAATATCATCGATGGGGTGCCAACGGGTATCGCTGGCCCAGGATGAGGCATGTGGAGCTAAATCTGTGGGCTCAACCAGTGCCAGATAAGCAATGGTGATTACCCGACCTAAAGGGTGACGATCAACCTTGCCAAAGGTTTTTACTTGTTGAATGGGAATGTTGGTCAACGAGGTAAGGTCGTTCAAAATCCGCAAGGCGGCCGAATCTAAATCCTCATTCGGATACACCAGGTCGCCCGGCAAGGCCCAATAGTTCTCAAAAGGCTCTGTTCCGCGTTGAATCAACAATACCTTAAGCTCAGCTTCATGATACCCAAAGATTACACAGTCAACAGAAAACGCCGATTTGAAAAAAGCATCGATGGGTATCGAATATAAATCCTCCTGCAAAAGTCTTGGCTGATAAGTCTTCATTACGTTGGTCAATGCCGTTTGTGGGACAAAACTAAAACAAGTGATTGCTCAAAGTTATAAAAAGCTTTTTGTATAATTTACAATTAGTGTATATTAGCCTCCTTGTAACCCAATAATCAAAATCTCAATTCTATGAAAAAACTGTTACTATCCATTACGGGGGCGCTTGTTTCCGTGTTTGGGCTGGCGCAGCAAATGGACCTTCCGGTTACATTTGATGTGGCAGGTGTGGAATATGGTGTGATTGGATTTGAAGGAGCGGAAGCATCTACCATAGAGGCCGATCCTACAGACCCAGCAAATACCGTAGTGAAAGTAATCAAAGTGGCTACAGCTCAGCCCTGGGCGGGAACTACCATTACCAATCAGGCACAGGAGGGATTGGCAAATCCGATTCCGTTCAACGCCGGTAATACACAAATGTCGCTTCGCGTTTGGTCGCCCGACGCCGGAATTCAGGTACGCCTGAAGGTGGAAGATTGGCAAGATCCAACCCGATCGGTAGAAACAGAAGCCACCGTTACAACGGCCGGAGAA
>CANHCM010000138.1 GCA_947459155.1 Bacteroidota bacterium
CTTGAGCCTTACGGACTCCACGATTTTAAGAAAGGAGGCGGGGGCGCCGACATTAACCCTTTAAAGCCTCAGGGCACCGTGTGTATTGGGTTTGTGCCCGATTCTCAGCGGTATTTCGACCATCATCACGCCGAATACGACACCTTCGAACACATCAATAAGCGAGAGCTGGAGTTGGGTGCAGCATCTATTGCAGCACTCATTTATCTACTCGACCAATACACGCCCTAAAAAAGTAAATCCCCGCTGAACCATCACAAACAGCGGGGATTAGGGGTATTGGGGGTAATTTGGCTGTAGAGGAAGGATTCGAACCTTCACGAGGAGGTTAGCCAGTGTTCAAGCCTCATTGCTGAGGGGAGTGGTCAACCCTTTAAACACCGTTTATCCCTGGATCCTCACCCCCGAGACAAGAGGGATTGTCTGCCAGTTTCAACACCCTACAATCTTAATGCGACAAATGTATAAAAACACGGCAATACAATGCATACAATTCAATGATTATTTTTATTATTTACATTATCGATAACATAATTTAATATTTAATGCGATTTCATTCGAATATACAGGTGTAAATACTGGCATTTTTAACAATTTGATGGCCATAAAAAAAGTCCGGGCTGCATTCACAACCCGGACTTGAATAACATTTTCTGAGGCTTAACGCAGCACCTTCAAAGTGTGCGGCCCAACGCGGAATAAATATATGCCACTGGGTACAGCAGCATTCCAAACAATCTGTGTTTGTTGTTGGATGGCAATGCGTTCCAACACTCTTCCCTGCAGGTCGCATATCTCTACAAACTCAAATTGAGGTAGCTTGTCGGATGCGAGACAAACCCAATCAGTAGCCGGCTGTGGAAACACTTTCCAAACGGCATCTAAATTATTGACTAAGGTTGGCTCAAAATCGAAGAGCGCTGAAACGGGGCTTTGGCAAAACAAACCATTGATCGCTACCACTTCGTATTGTCCGGCTTGAGTGGCTGAAATCACCGAATCAGTTTGGCCTTCGATTTCGATACCATCTACAAACCAGGTGTAAAAATCGGCATCAACACTGGCTTGCAGTTGTCCGTCTTCGTTAATGAAAATGGAAGGCGTTTCCGGTATATCGGTAACGTTAACCACGATTGATTCGGTTTCAGAGGTACCACAAATGTTGCTGCTGCTTACCGAATAAGAACCTGAACTCGAAACCACAATCGCGTTCGTTGTTTCACCACCAGGCTGCCAAACCAGATTTGAGCCTCCGAGACTCAGGTTCACGGTTTCGCCGGCACAAAGCTCTGTACCTTCGGGGCCTACTTCAATTTCACCTAAAACAGGTGGACCATCGATGGCCGTAAGCGTAAGGCTTTGGTTTTGAACACAATTGCCTTGCGTGTTCACAAGTTCATATATACCTCCGGTGTTGGCCTGAATCGATTGTGCAGTGCCCAACTGCACCCCATTGAGTGTCCACTGATTGCCACTCGCAATGCTTGAACTCAGCGTAACGGGGCTGTCGGCGCAAAATACTGTAGCGCCCGAATTGCTCAGAGTAAGCGGAGTCGCCGGGTTTACGGTAAGGCTACCGTTGAATATAAGATCTCCCGATGAATTGGTTCCGCTATTGGTTGCGTTCATGGCGGCATAGAAGTTCACCGTGCCAGAAGCCGGGGCAGTCCATTGGAATGTCCAGGTGCGGCTGTTCGCGGATGACTGCGCGGTACCTGCCGAAGTGTGCGTAATGTAACGGCCTGAGCTCTGAAGTTGGGTTCCGGCGCCGGCAATAAGGGTTCCGGCTGTTGCTCCTCCATTAAATTGTGGAGAAAGGCTAAAGCCGAACTTTGTCCTTCCGGGTGAGGTAACAAATACATTGATGGTGTAGGTTTGTCCGGGAGTATAGCCACAAGCCGGAATATCGGAGGTAATCCAATTGTTTTGGAGTGTTGAGCCTCCACCATGACAACCTGTGCCCGTACCGCATGTACGTCCACTAAATTCAAATGGAGAGCCGGTATATCCAACAGGAGCCGCGCCGGTATTAGAATGCGCATGGCTATCGGGCCAAAGTGCAATGCCTAAGCAGATGAGGACAGAAAAAGCAATGAGTAAATTTTTCTTCATGGTAGAGGGTTGGGGTTTACGAAGTAACACATAATGAGCGAAATCAGTTCACAAAAGATAAAACCTCCTGTTCGGTGAGTGGGAAAACCCGAGTGCTGGCGTTGGTTTCTACAATATCGAGCCCGGTAAATGAACCAAAAGCCGGCAGGATGCACCACTCATTTCGCTTCACGACAAAACAGGGAAGCCGGAGCGATTGTCGGCCTTTGCCCCTGAGGACGGTTCCGGGGTGAACGTGTCCTGAGATTCCGGCACCGGCATCGGGCAACTCATCGTGGCTTAGGGTCATGCCGCAGCGTTGAAGCTGATTGTTGTTGTGCAGCCAACCTTGTGAATGCAAATGACGAAGCATGGGTTTATCGTGATTTCCCGGAATTACGATCCACCGGCACTCTAGAAACTGCTGCCGAAAATCGATCAGGTGGTTCCATTCGTTGTTGGCCTGATCGTGGAAGAAGTCGCCGAGGAAAAGGATTTCATCGGGCTTCAACTGGACAATGAGCTCGCTCAGGCGGTCGAGGTCTTTGCTAAACATGGCCTGTGGAACCGGAATTCCGGCCTTGCGGAAGTGGGCGGTTTTCCCAAAGTGTGCGTCAGCAATGAGCAGGCTACGGCTCGACTCAATCCATGCGGCGCGCTGAGGGAGCAGCATAAGCGCTTCGGTGGCTCCGGAAAGTTGAATGTTAAGACTGCCTTGCACCGCGCAAAAGTAAGGCTGAGGTGGTACATTTGCAGCATGAAGAAATGGGGCATTTTATGTTTGGTTGTATTGGTGATGGCTTGCAAAGGCGACCGAAAACAACGCGATGTTCGTAAGCTATCGTGGTTTGAAACTCACGCCGATGCAAGGAATTCGGTGATTGATTTCAGGGTTCCGGCTTCGGAGCTTGAGGGGCGCAAGCAGGCCTTTTCCGCATTAACCGATAGCCTGAAAAAGAAGCATTTGATTGAAGTTCGGTGGAGCGGATATGTTCCGGGTTCGTTACGCGACTCTTTGGCCGCGGAAACCCGGGCTTCTCTGGTTGAAATAAGAGGGAAGGAATTGGATCTTGGGGTAAGCTCAGGCTGGCTGATGGGGCCTTTCGACCGGCTGATTCCGGCCTCGAAGCTCTACCCTACCGACAAAGAGTCGTGGCGTATTTCGGATGGCGTGGCTACATCGGGCTTTGCCGTGCCTTGCATGATCTGCGCTGCAGATACTTCAGGGCAGATTCCTTTTTTGGCGATTCCGGCAAAGGGTAAATCGCAGGCTGCGGCCATGGTCTTACTCGATTATATGTTGGAGGCCGGGAAAAAACAAATGGAAACCAAGGCTCAATAGCTCATTGGGAAGGACATTGCGGCTTTCTAAACGAGCTTTGCCTGAAAGACGCAATGCGGACCAGGGATCGCAGTGGAAAGCGGCGCCTATTTGAAGAGGCTCAGCGGCGAAGCCTGTTGTGTTGCTGATTTGGGCGCCCTTGCAACGAAGAGCCCGGTGCCGTGGGTGGGCATTGCGGGTAGCCGGGCAGGGCCCCAAAAGAGAAAACAAAAAATCCCCGAAAGCGTTGGCCATCGGGGATTGCTGAACAATCAGACAAATTATTTTACGCGTTCGAGGTATTCGCCGGTGCGGGTGTCGATTTTGATGCGCTCTCCGATGTCGATAAACAGTGGAATTGAAACTGTGGCGCCGGTTTCGACGGTTGCGGGCTTGAGTGTTTTGGTGGCGGTGTCGCCTTTTACGCCGGGCTCGGTGTAAGTGATTTCGAGTTCAACTTGCTTGGGTGGTTCGGCGTAGATTACGTTGTCGCCTTCGAAAGCGGCGTAGATTTCCATGCCTTCTTTCATGAATTTGACGCCATCGCCAAAGAGAACTTCATCGATGTAGGTTTGCTCGTAAGTCTCGTTATCCATGCAAACCAGGTTATTTCCGTCCTTGTAGCTGAACAGGAGCGGGCGCATCTCTACGCGAACAATTTCAACTTCTTCTCCAGAACGGAAGCGGTTTTCAGCCGATTTCCCATTCTTTACGTTGCGCATTTTAGCTTGATAAAATGCCCGGAGATTGCCCGGAGTTCGGTGTTGCCATTCGGTAATCACACAGAGTTCGCCATTAAAGCGGATGAAGGTTCCTACAGAAACGTCTTGGGTAGTAGCCATAAGCAAATTTTGAGGTCGCGAAGTTAAGGAATTGTTTGTTAATGGCATTTCAGATTGAGGATAAAGTCACATGGATTTTTATGTACAGATCGTCAAATGAAATGCTTTCAATTCACAAGTTGCTGTGCGCATTTTCAAGCGCTTGAATAAATGAGTATGTAATGAGTGGTGAATGGAATAAATGCTGCGGAGTTGACCTTAAATTTTAGCAATGAATTGTCCCAATCATTTACTGAATTTAGGCTGAGCTTAAAATAAAACAGAGAAGGAAATTGGGTGTTGTGGAATTTTTCAGTGTGTGCATTTTTATAGTTCAATAAATCTATAGAAATTGTTCCACCATGTTAGACGATATTCAATTAAGGTTGTGGAACCCTAAAGATTTAGAGAGCCTCATTCGTTATGGCGATAATCCTGCAATTTGGATCAATATGACGGATGGATTTCCGAAACCATTTGATGAAGCGGCAGGCATTCGATTTTTAGAGCGCTGCGCACAGCATGATCCTGCAAGGGTATTGGCGATTGACTTCAAAGGTGAAGCCATTGGCGCTATTGGCCTTTATTTTTTAGAAGATATTTTTCGGCTCAACGCTGAGTTGGGTTATTGGATTGCTGAGCCTTACCAGGGTAAAGGAATCATGACAAAAGCCTTAAAGCTCATGTGCAATTATGCCTTCGAACATTTCGAATTAAATCGAATTTTTGCCCGGCCTTTGGGGAGAAATATGGCCTCGCGAAGGGCTTTAGAAAAGGCCGGTTTTTCTTTGGAATATTGTATAGAGAAAAATCTGATTAAAGGCGGTGTTTTGGAAGATGAGTATTGTTATTCCGTTCGAAGGGAAACAGTAAAGGAATAAGATTCCTATTGTTTAAAACACCGCCAATAAAGGGTCAACTCAGACTAATCGTAAATCGGCGAGAACTTCGGAAAAATCATCTCTTCGCCGAATAAAACCAATTAGTTTTGAAGCTACAGCCTCGGCTGTTTCCAAAGCGCCTTCCTCATGATATTTCTGAAAGCGTTCCAACAAGGGAAAATCTTCGGGCTTTGCCTGTCTTATTTGGGTTTGCATTCCGGTATCAATGATTCCCGGTGCTACTGAAAAAACCCGAAAATTATGTTTGCCCTGTGTTTTCCACTCTATATCTAACACACGACTGAACATATCCATTCCAGCCTTGGAGGCACAATAGGCACTCCAACTGGGGTAGGCATTGCGGCCCGCGCCTGAACTGATATTGATCAAAGTAAATAGCCCCTTAAATCCATCATACAACTGAATTATCCGGTGACTTAAAGCCAGTGCTGCACTTAGGTTTATTTGTATGGTCAAATAAATGGATTGCAGATCTTGCGCTTCTGTACCTAAATACCCAATCTTTCCTACTATTGCGGCATTGTTGATCCATACCAGTTCGGTGGCTTCCGGGAAAATTGGAATTTCGGGAATTTCCTGGTGTTCAAGATTAAGGTAAACGGCATTGTACTGATCGTGCTCTAAATTGTGCGTACGACCAAGGCCCACAACGGTCCAGCCTTCCAACAAAAATTGCCTGGCGGTTGCTTCGCCCAGTCCACGCGAAACGCCGGTGATGTATGCGACACGCATCTTAAACGTGATCCAGTGCGGCCGATAAGTCGGCAATGAGATCGTCTACATCTTCAATTCCAACGCTGAGGCGAATTAATCCATCGACCACACCTACCTTTTCACGTTCCACTTTCGGGATTGAAGCGTGGGTCATAGATGCCGGGTGATTGATGAGTGATTCCACGCCTCCAAGGCTTTCGGCAAGCGCAAACAAATGGGTATGTGTAAGCATCCGCTTTGCCGCCTCAAGGCTTTCGTCTTTCAATAATATACTCATCATTCCACCGAAATCGCGCATTTGCTGTTTGGCAATTTGATGCCCTCGATGGTCTTCAAAACCAGGCCAGTACACCTTTCCAACCTTTGGATGGTTTCTGAGAAAATGAGCTATTTTTTGTCCATTCTCGCAATGTGCCTTCATGCGTACATGCAGCGTTTTTAAACCTCGAAGCACAAGGAAACAATCCATAGGCCCCGGAACAGCACCGCAGCTTTTTTGAATAAAATAGAGTTTTTCGCGCAGCTCATCGTTGTTGAGCATAATGCATCCATGGATTACATCAGAATGCCCGCCCAAATATTTTGTGGCCGAATGCATTACAATATCTGCCCCTAAATCGAGTGGATTTTGAAGATATGGCGTGGCAAAAGTATTGTCGACCACCAACAGCAATTGATTCGCTTTACAGATGGCCGAAATGGCCGAAATATCACTGATGCTCATCAATGGATTCGTGGGTGTTTCGGTCCACACCATTTTTGTGTTGGCATTGATGAGTGCCTTAATGTTATCGGGATTTTCCATGTCGACAAAGTGAAAGCGAATGCCAAAAGGCTCGAACACTTTGGTGAACAAGCGATAGGTGCCACCGTACATATCGTGTGCGGCAATCACTTCATCGCCAGGGCGCAGCAGTTTCATGATGGCGTCGGTAGCGGCCACACCGGAGCCGAAACTTAAGCCATGACGGGCATTTTCGATCGAAGCCAAACAATCCTCAAGCGCTTTGCGGGTTGGGTTTTGCGAGCGGGCATATTCGTAACCTTTGTGTGTGGCAGGCGCTTCCTGGACATAGGTCGAGGTTTGGAAGATTGGTGTCATAATAGCACCTGTTGAAGGGTCAGGTGCCTGTCCGGCATGGATAAGTCGTGTGGCGAGTTTCATATTGCAGAATTCGGGCACAAAGAAAGTGAAATCAGGGCAGATGGGCATCGTGATAAAAGTCACAAAAAACACCAAGGCTTTGAAATACTTTCTAAAGATGAACTCAAACCTGATAAAAATCATTTTTGATGCGCATTTAAATACTCAATTTTGTTTCACTTAATCGAACGCGACCATGAAAATCGAACAAATGTATACCGGCTGTTTGGCCGAAGCGGCATATTACATAGAAAGCAATGGAGAAGTTGCCATTATTGACCCTTTGCGCGAACCGAATCCATACATTGAAAA
>CANHCM010000139.1 GCA_947459155.1 Bacteroidota bacterium
CGGCCTCGCTAACCGAGCCCATTGAAATGCTTTCCCGCGCCAATTTGAGTTATAGTATTAGTCCTGAGAATACGACCTTAAGCAATCCGATCGTCACCTTTACAGGCCTTACCGACAACGCCATTTCGCACAGCTGGACGATTGAAACCTTAGGAACAATTGATTCGGCGGTTGTTACGCATCGCTTTGAACTCCCGGGTAACTATTTGATTGTTTATGAGGCCATCACTGCCGAAGGTTGTGAGGCAAAACGCTTCGATACCGTGAATGTATATGAAGATTTCATGATGTACATTCCGAGTGCTTTTAGTCCGAACGGCGATGGCCTCAACGATGTATTTGTTCCGGTGTGTACTGGTTTTGATGAGGAAGACTTTTCCTTTCAGGTGTTTAATCGCTGGGGCGAAATGTTGTATTCAACACGCTATTTAGAAAAGGGTTGGGATGGCCTCAATGCTTACCCTGGAGTGTATACGTGGATGGTTCGCGGCAGAAGCAAGAAGGACTTTGAGTACAAAGTGTACAAGGGTTCTGTAATGCTGATGGAGTAGGGTGTAGACGCCTTTTGATTTGTACTTTTTTACTCGTGCAGTCTTTACATTAAATGCTTTGGCTTTCCTGTATACATCAAGCTTTTCGAAATCAAACATGGGTGTTCGAAGAGCGAGTTTGAGTTTGAGAGCGAAGAAAAAATCAGCGTGGTGCTTCGCTCTCGCTCCCGCACTCACGCTGATTTTTGTACCCGGAGCCGGGGTCGAACCGGCACAACAGTGAAGTTATTGGTGTTTGAGACCAACGCGTCTACCAATTCCGCCATCCGGGCTAATGCCTTAGCGAAAGGTGGCGCAAGATAGCAGATTCTCATTTTTAAATGATCAACCCGCAAAGATTTTTGGTGCAAATTTGAGGTTTTAACTAGGCTCTGTGAGCTAAGACTCAGAAAAACAGATTGATGGGCCTTGTTAGAATCGGCCGCGCCGGCACGAAATTTCACAGAATCACCATTCACCAGTTACAAATATTCGATTAATTTTGCGGCCTTAAATCCCTCCTAACGTTCCATATGGACAATCCGGTTAAAATCTTTTCAGGTTCCGCATCAAGGTATCTCGCAGAGCAAATTGCCGCCGGATATGGCAAAGAGCTGGGCAAGGTGAGCTTCATCCGCTTCAGCGATGGAGAATTTCAAACTGCCTTTGAAGAAAGTGTTCGTGGAAGCGATATGTTTATCATACAAAGCACATTTCCGCCAACAGAAAATCTGTTTGAACTCCTGTTGATGATCGATGCCGCCAAACGCGCTTCAGCACGACAGATCATCGCCGTTATTCCATACATGGGCTTCGCCCGTCAGGATCGCAAGGATCAACCCCGCGTTGCAATTGGTGCTAAATTGGTTGCCAATCTGCTTCAAGCCGCAGGCGCCACAAGAATTATGACCATGGATCTCCATGCAGATCAGATTCAAGGCTTTTTCGATGTTCCCGTTGATCACCTGTATTCGTCTTCGATCTTCATTCCTTATATACAAAGTCTGAATTTACCAGAGCTCACGATCGCAGCACCCGACATGGGCGGATCCAAGCGCGCCAATGCTTACTCCAAATACCTCGGGGCAAACATGGCCATTTGCTACAAGGAGAGAAAAGTACACAACCAGGTTGAACGTATGGCCCTCATTGGCGATGTTGCCGGTAAAAATGTAGTACTCATCGATGATTTAATCGACACAGCCGGAACCATAACCCTCGCAGCCGATATGATGTTGGAACGAGGCGCTTTATCGGTTAGGGCATTCTGCACACACCCTGTGCTTTCGGGGAAAGCATACGAACGCATTGAAAATTCAAACCTTACCGAGCTGGTAGTAACCGATACCATTCCGCTTCGCCAGGAGTCGCCCAAAATCAAGGTGCTCTCGGTAGCCGGCTTGTTTGCTGATGTAGTGAGCAAAGTACACAACTACGAAAGCATCAGCTCCACTTTTATCTGTTGAAATTTTAACCAAATCCATACACACCATGAAAGCAATCTTTATGAGCGGTTCTCCACGTGAGAACGTAGGGAAAAAAGATGCAAAAGCGCTCCGTAACCAAGGTCTCGTTCCTTGCGTGCTTTACGGAAGTACTGAGCAAATCCACTTCGCCGTGGAAGAAAAACAGTTCAAGCCTTTGCTTTTCACCCCCGACACACACACCGTCGACCTCGAAATCGCCGGTAAAAAGTACAATGCCATCCTCCAGGAGGTGCAGTATCACCCAATCAACGACAGTGTTCTTCACGTTGACTTTTTCCACGTGAGCGAAGACAAGCCTGTGGTTATCGCCATTCCGGTTGCGGTTAGCGGTGTTGCACCAGGGGTTCGCGAAGGGGGTAAACTCCAGGTGAAAGTGCGCAAAATGAAAGTGCGCAGCTTGCTCAAGAACCTTCCCGATAAAATCAATGTCGATATCTCTACCCTCGAAATTGGTCAGTCGGTAAAAGTGGAGCACCTTCAGGCTAAAAATCCTGAAATTGCATTCCTCGATGCACCAAACGTAGCCGTTGTTTCTGTGGCTGCAACCCGTGCTTCTCGTCAGGCTGCTCAGGACGAAGGAAAGAAGTAATTCAACTGCAATTCAAAGTAAAGGCTGTCTACCCCGACAGCCTTTTTTATTTTTAGCCCATGAAATACCTCATCACCGGACTTGGGAATCCGGGCGCGGAATACGAGAACACACGACACAACATCGGGTTTTCGGTGCTTGAAAAGCTTGCATCCCTCGAACAGTCATCGTTTGAGAGTGTCCGCCACGGTCATCTTTCTACACTTAAACACAAAGGGCGAACCTTATTGCTGCTCAAACCAAACACCTACATGAACCTCAGCGGTAAGGCGGTTCAGTATTGGCTGCAGGCCGAAAAAGTTCCCCTTGAAAATTTGTTGGTCATTACCGACGATCTTGCCCTCCCGTTTGGCACCCTGCGCTTGAGAGGCAAAGGCTCCGATGGCGGCCACAACGGACTGAAGCACATACAGCAAACCCTCAATCGCAGCGATTATGCCCGCCTCAGGTTTGGTATTGGCGCTGAATTCAACAAAGGCCATCAGGTCGATTACGTGCTTTCGCCCTGGAATTCCGATGAGGCCGCACGCTTACCGGAGCGACTTGAAACCTGCGCTCAGCTTATTAAAAGCTTTGCTACCGCAGGCCTTGCCAATACCATGAATCTCTTCAACAACAAATAAAACCACCAGGCGAAAACTACCGATGAAATTCCGTAATTCGCTATTCCCAAATTTTAACTCCAACATGAAAAAACTGATTTTCTCACTTACGCTGCTTTTTCTCTTTCAGCTGAGTTTTGCGCAAACCCGAACCAATAAGAAAGACTCGAAATACGAATTCACAATCGAAAAGGAAATCGGAAATACCGAGGTGAAAAATCAGGGAAGCACAGGCACCTGTTGGTCGTTCTCCACACTTTCCTTCCTCGAATCGGAGCTCGAACGCATGGGAAAAGGGAAGCTGAACCTGTCAGAAATGTACATCGCAAGACGCGCTTACACGATGAAAGCCGAACGTTTTGTGCGCATGATGGGTAAAACCAATTTTGGCCAGGGCGGTGCCTTTCACGATGTAATGAATGTGATTCGTGAACATGGTCTTGTGGCAGATGCCGCTTACAGCGGATTGATTTACGGACAACCTAAGCATCATCATGCTGAGCTCGAAGAAGTGCTCATGGCCATGCTCAACGCTTTGATGAAAATGCCCGAAGGGAAACTAAATCCGGCCTGGAAAACCGCATTCGAAGGGGTGCTCGATGCTTATTTAGGGAAGCTTCCCGAAAAAACCGAGCTCAATGGAAAACAGGTGAGCCCTAAAGAGTATGCAGCTCAGCTGGGCATCAATCCTGATGATTACGTTGAAATCAGCTCATTCACCCATCACCCGTTTTACAGTCAGTTTGTTTTAGAAGTGCCCGACAACTGGGCCTGGAACACCGTTTACAACGTTCCTTTGGACGAAATGGAGCAGATTGTCGAAAATGCCATCCGCAACAATTATTCTGTGGCTTGGGCAAGCGATGTGAGTGAGCCCTATTTTTCGCACAAAAGTGGTTTGGCGGTCGTGCCAGAAAAAGATGAATTAAGCAAGGAGGAGAAGGAAAGCATTTTCGTTCAGCCATTTACACAACGCAAGGTCACTCAGGAAATACGCCAAAAAGGCTTCGATAACCTGAGCACGCAGGATGATCACGGTATGCACATCACCGGTATGGCCAAAGACCAAAATGGTGCACGCTATTATATCGTGAAAAATTCATGGGGAACGGAGAATAATGAATGTGGAGGTTATTTCTATTGCTCCGCTGAATATTTAAAGTTGAAGACCACCTGCATCATGGTTCACAAATCGGCCATTCCGGAAGCCATTGCCAAGAAACTCAAGTTGAAATAACCAAGGAATATTTTTCAGGAAGAAACACGAAAGCCTCCTTTTTTGGGGGCTTTTGTATTTACTGAATTCTAATTCTCCCCAATTCATCGTTTCCATTACCTTTGCACACCGCTTTTCGTTTCACTATGATGCTAGAGATTAAAGTGCCCTCGCCGGGCGAATCCATCACCGAAGTTGAGATTGCCAATTGGTTAAAGAAAGATGGCGACATCGTTTCTAAAGATGATGAGTTGTGCGAAATCGATTCTGATAAAGCTACACTCACTGTAAATGCTGATCAGGCGGGTAAACTAAGTATCAAAGTTGAAGCAGGGCAGAAAGTAAATGTGGGCGATGTGATTGCGACCATCGATACCAGTGTTGCTCCGGCCGAAAAGCCTTCAGAACCTGCAAAGCCTGCAGCCGAAGCGCCTAAGCCTTCCGCAGCACCAGCCCCGGCTGCAACACCGAGCCCCGCACCAGAACCTGCAAAGTCGTATGCTTCCGGAACGCCATCACCCGCAGCCGCGAAAATGATGGCCGAAAAGGGAATCTCCGCCTCCGACGTAAATGGAACCGGTCCGGGTGGACGAATTACGAAAGCCGATGTGGTTTCGCTGTTGGCCAACGGTTTCGGCGGAAAACAAGCCGCCTCGAATTCACGCGAACAGAAACGTGAAAAAATGACCAGCCTCCGAAGAAAGCTGAGTCAACGCCTGGTGAGCGTGAAAAACGAAACCGCCATGCTGACCACCTTCAACGAAGTGGACATGTCGAACGTGATGAACCTTCGCAAGGAATACAAAGACAAATTCAAGGAAGTACACGGAATTGGTCTTGGTTTCATGAGTTTTTTCACCAAAGCGGTTACTATCGCCCTGCAAAAATTCCCTGCAGTAAATGCTATGATCGACGGTGAAGAAATCGTGTTTCACAACTACAGCGACGTTGGAATTGCCGTGAGTACGCCTAAAGGCTTGATGGTTCCTGTTATTCGCAATGCCGAAAATATGTCGCTGGCCGATATCGAAAAAGCCATCGCAGCTATGGCCGCCAAAGCCAGAGATGGAAAAATCACGGTGGATGACATGTCGGGTGGAACCTTTACCATCACCAACGGTGGTGTGTTCGGTTCTATGTTAAGTACCCCGATCATCAACCCGCCCCAAAGCGCCATTCTGGGCATGCACAATATTGTGGAGCGCCCCGTTGCGGTAAACGGAAAAGTAGAAATTCGTCCAATTATGTATGTGGCGCTGAGCTACGACCACAGAATCATCGACGGACGAGAGTCGGTTGGTTTCCTTTATACGGTGAAGGAACTGATCGAGAATCCAAAGCGAATGCTTTTCGCCGGAAAAAAAGGAGAAGAAGTGCTACTCAACCTTTGAGTAGTTCCCAATTGATATATAAAGGTCGGAGGAAACTCCGGCCTTTTTTTTTCCTATTAAGTTTGGGTTATTTACACGGTTGGAGAGTGTGAAAAGCAACCTTGGCGAATTTAATTTGTCGACAGATGTTTGTAATCGGAATTCAATCATTAAATTCAAAAAACAAAAATTCACAAACCATGGACTTAATTAAACTATTGAAAACCAGCGACCAACAACAGTTGGGCTGGAGCCTAAGTTATGCCGATCATGTTATTTCCGATGCTACGCTCCAAAAAAATGCGGAGACCTACAAAGAACGTGTTTGGGTTGAAGCACCCGGCGAAAGAGCAGTACCAATGGCTAATGTTATGGGCGAAGAATACAACTTGGCCTCACTTCGCCGAATGATTTTTCCGGCCATTCCGGGAGTAAAAGCCATTCGCATTTATACCGGTCTTGATTTAGAAACAAAAAGGGTTCACCATTTTTTCGAGCCTGTTATCATCATGGAACCAATTGATAGTGGGCGAAGAATTTTTAATCTGCCATTGAGTTCAGCATCACAGTTTCATTCCGACCGCTTCGAAGGCACTTTGTATAAACTCGAAGCCACCAATTTCGTACGCATCGACAACGATGAAGCACAGTTGGAGCGTTTCATCACACTTTGGAACAACTATTTTCGTTGCATTCGATTTGAGTCAACCCTTTTTGATGCCTGGCGATTGAGGTCGTTCGATTCGGGCAGCGATACGGTGAGTTGTATTCTTCCGTTCGATGTTTTCATCAGTGTTGTGGAAGATAATGGTACCCCCTCAGGTTTTATTTATTCTACACTGAGTTTGAGCTCAACACAATATCGTCAGAATGCCTGTTTGTCGTGTCGAGAGTTAGTGCCTAGAATTCGGGTCTATTCGCTTGCAGAAGTGAGCTTCCGCGGCTTTTCTGCCAATTACGCGCAGCTTTGCCCGGCCCGTTGTGCACGACTCAATGCCATATTGGTTGATCCTGCAAATAGAGTATTCGAGTTGAGTTAATCTAACACGTGACTTTCACTGAAAATTAGTTTTCAATGGAAAACATCTACAAACCAAACCTTTCTAACGCGCTTAAGATGAAGTCTTCTTCTCTTTTTATCATTCTTGTTTTTACCTTTTTCCTGGCTGCCTGCGGAGGGAGCCCCACCGATAAACAAGGTAAAGTGCCCGAAGCTACTGGTGAAAAACCCGAAGTAGGGTTTAATTTCGATTTGGCCCAGCATGAAATCACTTATGCCCAGGCGAATGTCCTCATCGACAACTACTGCAAGTCTGTGATTTATGCGGCGAATCCACAAAGCCCTCCAGTTATGGTGAGTAAGGCCGATTTTCGAAGGATTAACGTGAATGCCTTTAAACTCGCTTTTCCACA
>CANHCM010000140.1 GCA_947459155.1 Bacteroidota bacterium
ACCAAAGACCGGTTGTGCCGCCAACGCTCTCCTGAAATGCCAAAAACGGGGTTGTGTATTGTGCCGCCCTTGCGAGGAGTAGCAGCGAAAAACGCGGTGCCCGTAGATCAGGCTTAGGCTTTTCGAATGGCAGGATTGGGCAGGCGCCCTCATAAGGAGTATCGAAGGGCTTGAAGTAAAGCTGAAATTACATTGGCGAGCTATGAGCCTCAAAATCAATACAATGTAGGGACTTAAAGCACGTATGCATGAAAAAGAAAAACCCCGATTGATTGTTCAACCGGGGTTTGTGGAACACTAAAGCACTTATCGCTTAGCCTTTACTTTGATGGTTTGTGTGGTAATGATTCCGCCGGTTAAACCGCTAATGATAAAGTCACCAGCATTAAAGCGTGTAATTACCTCGCAGCTTCCATCAGGAGGTGTTGACACATTGGTGCGGCCTAGTGGCATAATTCCCCAGAAAAGCCAAATTTGTTTTCCTTTCCCATATACATATTCATTACCCTGTTTTTGTTGATACCCACCAACACTGGTTTTTGTTGTCATGCAGGATGTTAAAAACATGAACAGTATGGCAACGGCGAAGAGTCCTTTGAAATTCATTCTTGAAATCATGGTTGTTATATTGTTTTTTAGGTTTTGTGGAGAGCGGTTTTGATACCCTTAAAATTTACTTTCTCAAATTACTTTAAGGCTGGGTTTTGGAGCATTTTTCATCGTAAATTAAAAGTGACAGCTAAAGAAATTGAGGGCCCAAATTGCGTGGTTGACCGGTAGTCGGCCCTTATTGCAATGTTCTGATTAATCATTTTTTGTCCACCAATTCCAATGAACAATCCTAATCCATCGAAATCAAAAATCCCATCGTAGGTTGAAGCGCTTGGTCCAACAACAAAGTGAACTCCGCTTAGTTTTTTTGAATAGAGATTTAAATTAACAGACAACAAGTGGTTTTTTGAACCAATTCCTTGTTTAAAGAAATCGCGCATGTTCATGTAATCATATGACCAAGCCCAGCGACGCGACACTGTGTACCTTATGTGTGCATCTGGAGTTCCTGTTTTAAGTGATTCTAAGCTTCGATTCAAACCTAAACCAAAACTCCAAAAGGGCTTGAACACCGTTTTAAATTTATTTGATGTTGTTACAATTAATTCGTTTCCTATGTTTAATTTGTTTGCTTCCTTAATTGACTTCGGGAGAGAGTCTGGCTGATAGAACGATTTGTATTTAGCCAAATAGCCCTTAATATTGACTGTAATTTCTAATGAGTTTTCATCATCTGAATTTACTGTTGTTATATGATAAACGGGATCGAGAATATAATCACAATTTATTTCCTGAATTAATTGAAAATTGCAAAGATATTCCAATTTCTTTAGCATTAGAAGACAGTGTATAAGCTTGATTGGATATTCCAAGGCTATCTGAATTAAACACATATGTTGCAGATGTACGTTCCTTTTCAATATCAAGTTCTGCAACGATTGGTTTAACGAGAACCACTGCGTCTGTTCCACGACCTTCAATATTTCGTGTTGCTAGTTTTTCTTTTGTTGTGATATTTTCTGTCACTGAGCAAGAATCAAGCAAACAAAGCACTAGCGGCGACAGAAAAACATTAATTAAAAATCTTACGTGTTTTCTTACAGGATTTTTTTTCATGCGTTTTTGTCTGTAAACAATCCAAAAGCTGATTTTAAGATTATTAGAATTGATATCCCAACTTTAACTGGAAATCTAGTGGAAGTCCGGTTGTTAAATACCAAGTCGCACCTTCAAAGACTACTCCGAGTGAGTTATCTCCATTTATGTAGTTATAAACAGGAGGTGTAAGGAATCGGAATCCAATTAAAGGTTCAATTACGAATTTGTTTTTTATTACGAATTTGTAGCCACCAGCTAAACCCGCGCCAAAAGTTGACCATCTGCGGTTACTGATATAGTTCTCGTACAGTTTAAAATTAAGCGTTGTCAAATTCCCATAAATCAATTTAAATTGTCCAAAAAAGCCTTCCCGGTTGCCCTGGTTTTTGCCATATATTCTCATGAATGGTTCTAGTATTGGACCTTTCCAATTAACCAAATAGTAGTTTAAATTTAATCCATAAGAGGCATTGTTGTTAAGTGGCAGTTCTGCCTGAATTCTAATTTTAGGATTAATAATTCCAAATGAACCTGTTAAGGTGCCTTGAAAGGACTGAGAGTTAATCCCATTATTTAAAAGGAAAATTCCCAAGAAGAATAGAAGATGCTTTTTCATTGTTATTGTCGTTGAGATTTTGTCAATTCTACTTTGTAGTATCTGATGTCATAAGTCCTTATGGCTCCGGTAGCAATATCAACTCCCCACCCAATCAGATTTCCGAGATTTAAAATCGAAATCACGTTAAAGGACGATGGGGGAATTATCGTTTTTGTTTCATAACCATCCGTTTTTATCGTAATTATAGGAGCTGTTGAAGAGCCTTTGAGTTGTACGGTCAGGGGTGTTTGCCTATATTTACCAATTGACAAGGAGGGCGATTGGTTTTGTGAGTTGGTGGTATTCAGTTAATGCGACAGACGATTTGACATGTGTTTCACCAAATTTGAATCATGACAAGAGGAGAGCAAATTCGCAAACGAAGAGAAGAATGTAAATCTTTTTCTCATTAACAGTAGTTTGATTAAAGAATTAAAAGATTCAATACTAGTTTATTAAAATCAATCACATTTGGGTCTGCCAAAAACTTTCGACGGCAGATAGTCAACCGTTTTAATGTATTGAATTCGCCTATTACAATTGCCTGAATTAAACCTATATAAATTTGACGAAGCATGCCAAATTATAGGGGGAATGACTGCTAATGCTGTTACTGTTGGATACCATCTCCTTATCGGGTAGACTCTTATACTTTCGATGTCTGTGTATCTGATTTTAACATTGCCTTTTGCCAAAACTACAGAATTTGTCTCAATATCTTTAACGAAACTTGCAAACCGCGCTCCATTCTTTGTGCGAATTGTAACGGCTGATTTTGGTTGAATGTAAACGATAGAATTACTTGTACGTATTTCCATCACAGGGTTTAGAATCCCATCCGTTGGTTTCGTTTCTGCTGAACTTTTCTTTTGTTCTCCTACTTGATTTAACTCATCATTAATTGGCGATAGATTGTATTTGATTGAATCTGTTTCGATTTGATTTAATGCTCCCGTCTTAGCATCAACAAATGTAGATACAAAAAAAGATGTCCAACCAGTTGCTATTGAAAACGCTGTCCAGCCATAGTTTAATGAAATATTTACAGGTATATGTTCATCGTTATATCCTTCTTTTTTAATTGTAATATTTGCTGCTTTTCTTGATTTTAGTTCTATGGTTGTTGGGGTTTTGCCCACAACCTCATTCTTGTAAATAACATCGGCACCAGATGGGTATCCTGAAACGGATATTTCTTTATGCGGGTTTATTCCTCTAAAAATGGTAGCGCAAGAGCTTAAATATGCTGTTATGAGAGCTGATACTAAGACATTGCTGATGAAGCTTGCTTTTTTCATTTTTATTATCGTTGAGATTTTGTCAATTCTACTTTGTAGTATCTGATGTCATAAGTCCACATGGCTCCGGTAGCAATATCAACTCCCCACCCAATCAGATTTCCGAGATTTAAAATCGAAATCACGTTAAAGGACGATGGGGGAATTATCGTTTTTGTTTCATAACCATCCGCTTTTATCGTAATTATAGGAGCTGTTGAAGAGCCTTTGAGTTGTACGGTCAGGGGTGTTTGCCCATATTCAAGGCCATTAACCTCAACCTTGGCGCCTGACGGAAAGCTGTCGATTTGTACAGGTCTTTGAGTACCCGTCAATATGGTTGCACAAGAACTCATAATGCAAATTGTTAATGCCGATGCAATGTGTTTCAACATATCAAATCAAGTTAAACAGGAGGCCGAAGCCTCCTGCGGTTGCACTGTGAAGTCACTTTTAGTTGGAACAATAAAGCTATTCACAACCACCCATGTTAAATGAATGTCGCAAAAAACGACAACAAAATACACAATAACAATAGGGGAGTTTGCCTATATTTACCTATTTGCGGCATGCGTGATTGGTTTTTTGATCTGGTAGCGTTCAGTTAATGCGACGGGTGATTTGACGTTTGTTTCACCAAATTTGAATCATGACAAGAGGAGAGCGGATTCGCAAACGAAGAGAAGAACTCGGCATTTCTCAGTCGGAGTTAGCCCGTTTGCTTGGGAAGACGCGTTCTCTTGTTTCATTTGCAGAGAAAACTGGCAAGGTAAACGACCTGACTTATTACGATGCTTTGCGAATTCTGGAATTAACTCCTGAAACAGAAGATGAGCAATTTCTTGTCAAGCGATTTCAACATTTCGATGATCCCATTGCCGGTTATTCAACAGTAAACAAAGAATTGGAGTTTCTGCGCCGCGAAAATGAAACACTGCGGGAGTTGGTGAATCTCCAAAAGTCAGTCATTGAAATGCTCAGGAAGGCCGTAAGATAATTTACGCCTGCATCTTTCTACCTTTCCGGCTTCATGGATCGGCGCATCAATAGCATTCAGTTCCTGCGTGGCTTTGCCGCCTTATTGGTGTGTTTTTTCCACATGAAAGGGCTGCTCCCTGAAAATCAGGTTGGGAAAGTGCTTTTTGGAAGCGGCTCGCTGGGCGTGCCCTTGTTCTTTATGATAAGCGGGTTTATCATGGTTCAAAGTGCCAAAGCAGATGAAGTTGGCGCCCCTGCAGCATTGCGGTTTTTAGGCCGACGTTGGTTGCGCATTGCGCCGCTGTACTACCTGGCTACCATTTTTTACATCAGCGTGCTTAACCAGTGGTCATTTTATGCCGATCAGCCGCGGTTTTTGTTGTCAACGCTGTTTTTCTTTCCCACGTTTTCGAACCCTGTTGGGCCCTCCTTGGGTATGCCTCCACTGGAAGTCGGTTGGTCGTTGAATTACGAAATGTACTTCTACATTTTGCTCAGCATCAGCATGTTGTTTACAAAGCTGCGTTGGATGAGTCTCTTCTTGCTCTTGTTGGTTCCGGTTCTCGTTTTTCCGCTCATGCACCCCGGGTATTATCTCCAAAACCTAAGTCAGTCGTACCATTGGCCCGGTTACCTGCAGCTCATGGGGCATCCGGTGTTGTTGTTTTTTGTCGCCGGCTTGTTACTTGGCTTTCTATTTCGAAGACCAATTCCCATCGCTCTGCCCGCGTGGTTGTTAAGGCTGATGGTATTGCTATCGTTTGGCTTGTTTTTTCTGCTTTATACCGGAAAAATCAAGCTATTCACACCTTATTTGCAAACCATTTTGGTGTGCGCTGCGCTGATGACCACACTGTTAATGGCAGAACGCAACGAAGCCCTAAAATTTCCCCAATGGCTTATTTTCCCGGGAACAATATCCTACTCCTTATACCTTATTCACCCTATTGTTTTGCACGCTACACCCAAAGCCCTGCGGTATTTGGGATTCCCTTATTCGCTGAGTGGCTGGTGGTATTTTGCTGTGCAACTGCTGCTTATGTTGTTGCTTTCTTGGATGATCTATCGTTTTATCGAGCAAAAGTTGGTGCTTGCTAGTAAGCGGTAAAACGGAGTTTTGGGGCTAAGTGGCGGAAATGCAATTTCCGCCGAACAAGCGATGGTTGAAATAAAGTGGAAATACAATTTCCGCCGAAAAGAGTTTTGGGAAAATTGAGGATTAATGACCTCCGCTGCTCATTTCATAGCTGATGCCCTGCTTCTTCAGAATGGAAGCGGCTTTCCAGCCATAGAATGCGAGGTAGGCAAAACAGAGTACACCCACAATGTAAGAGTACTGTATGCCCAGCAGATTGTCTTCTGCGACCACGCCCTGAAGCAAGCTGATGATTCCGCCGCCCATGATCATCATAATCAGGAAGCCGGAGCCCTGGTTGGTGTGTTTGCCCAATCCTGCGATGGCCAGTGTAAAAATGCAGGGCCACAAAGTGGAACAAAACAATCCAACACTAATGAAGGCGTACACGCTTACCATGCCATCGGCCAACATGCCCACCACTAAGGCGCTCAAGCCGAAGAGCGAGAAAAGCAGAAGTTGTCGGGCCGGATTTCCCTGGCTGAGGTAGTCGGCTGCAATCAACACGAGGATTACACCCGCGTAGGGCCAGAGTGCCGAAGTGTTGTGTCCCGCAATTTGATTCGCGGCCAGAAAAACACCAAAGGCGATGTATGGCATCAGAAAGCGAAATGCACCTTTGAGCCCCTGACTCAGGTTAAATGCACCCACAGCGCCGGTCCAGCGGCCTATCATGAGGCTTGCCCAAAACAAAGAAACGTAAGGGGCGATGTTCTCGGTGGGTGTGTTGAGGTGCACGCGCATAAACTCGGGTAGGTTCGAAGCGGTTGATACTTCAACACCTACGTAGAGGAAAATGGCAATCATGCCCATCCACAACTGTGGGTATGCGATAGCCGAAGTTTTACCAGCGCTCTTTCTTCCGGCTTGTTGGTCTAATGCTTCTTCGGGCAGTTGCGTTTCTTCAGAACCGGTGCTGATTTGGTTCGGCAAAGAGGAGGTTTTGAAGAGCAGGGCCGCCAGAAGGAAGGCGGCGCCGAGAATGAGGTAAGGCACTTTTACTGCGTCGAGCGAGTCGATATTGCTGCTTCCACCCACAGCGCCAAAAATGGCAAAGCTCACAATGAGCGGCCCGATGGTAGTGCCAAAATTGTTGATTCCGCCGGCCATGCTCAGTCGCTGTGAGCCCTGATTGGGGTCGCCAATGCTGATGACCAAGGGGTTCGCGGCGGTTTGTTGAAGTGAGAATCCCAGTCCAACGATAAACAGCCCGAGAATCATCAAGGGAAAAGAACTGATTTCAGCTGCCGGATAAAACATCAGGGTTCCGAAGGCTGAGATGACCAGACCGAGGGCAATGCCGTTCTTATAGCCAATCCGGTTCAGGATGTCGCCTCCAAGCGCTTTTGAAAGACCAAAATACAACACCGAGCCTACGGTGTAAGCCACATAGAAGGCGAATGAAATCATCTGGCTTTGCCATTGCTCGAGATTCAGTTTTTCTTTAAAAACCGGAATGAGAATGTCGTTACTGGCCGCTACAAAGCCCCAGAAAAAGAAAACGGAGATGAGCGTGACAAACGCTTTGTTGTTTTTCATCAGCGACAATATCA
>CANHCM010000141.1 GCA_947459155.1 Bacteroidota bacterium
ACATTCAGGTTATGCGGAATATTCCACCGGATATGGACGTAAAACCTTCCCCATTGCCCGATTTTATTCCCGAAAAAGCCTTCAAAATTATCTTACAGGGAAACGGAATTAATGTAGATAGGGGAGGAGAAGAGGCCGTTGAAATGATAAACCACCTTAGCGATGTCGTTTTGATTATTGCTGGAAATGGCGACGTAATTCCGCAATTAAAACAGAGAGTATCAACCCTTAAGCTGGAAAAAAAGGTGTTTTTTCTTCCACGAATGCCTTACCAGCAGTTGATGGGAATTACCGCAAATTGTCAGCTTGGACTAAGCCTCGACAAAGACACGAACATCAATTACCGCTTTAGTTTACCCAATAAAATTTTCGACTACCTCCGCGCCGGAATTCCAGTGTTGGCTACTCCGCTTTTAGAGGTGAAAAGTATTGTCGAAAAATTCCAAACAGGCTGGATTTGTTACGATTTAAGCCCTCAAAAAATGGCCGAACAAATTGATCAAATTCGCAATCAAACTGAGGTTTATGAGCAACTGAAAAACAATCTTCCTTTGGCTTCTGCTCAATTGAATTGGGAAAATGAATGCAAACCTCTGCTCGAATGTTACGCCCGTTTGGCCAAGGCCTGATGACCTCACACCAAAGGCCAGGTATTGAATTTTCTCCCCAAAATCTTCTGATGGTCGAATTCAAATGCCTGGTCAAGCAAGGAGGCATACAATTCCCTGAAGTCGATCGTATGCCTTAAATCATTGTCGTCTAAATCACTCAGACTTACCAGAGGATTGCGCATTCCGGGATTTTTAAGTCCTCCACCCAAAACGTAAACATTGTTGGCCGTACCATGATCGGTGCCGTTGCTCGCATTCTGCTTCACGCGTCGACCAAACTCCGAGAAAACCACAACCACTGTGTTTTGCCATTCGCCGGCGGCTTTTAGGTCTTCGGCAAATGCGGCAATGGAGTCACTCAAAATGTTCAGCAGTCGCTGTTGGGTTTCTGCCTGCCGCACGTGCGTATCGAATCCCGAAAGTCCTGTGTAGTAAATACCCGACTCCATGCCGGCCGAAATGAGTGATGCAATTTGCCGGAGCGCATTTCCGAGATCATGCTGAGGATACATCCGGCTGGAAGGCTTAGCGGCCGATTTCTCTACCAGATACGCTGCGGCACTGCGGGTTTCACGAAGGGTTTTGTAAAGAAAGGCCTGCTCCGAATTGGCCTGTGCATCCATCCGGCGTTCCGCCAGATGTTCAAACATGGGGTCTTGCATCAGGCTCTTCAACCGACCGGCGTCCTTCATGGCAAAACCACTTTTTCGGGCACCTTTCAAGGCCAACGAGAGTGTATCATCGACCTCTAAGGCATACCATGGATTTTCGCTTCCCTTGCATTCCGCATCCAACAAACGACCGAGCCAGCCAGTATTTAAGTACTCGTCGGAAGCGGAAGCAGTATGCCAAATATCGGTCGAGCGGAAATGTGAACGGTCAGGATTGGGATAACCAACTCCATTGAAGATCGAAAGCTGACCTTCGTCGAACAATCGCCGGAAGCCTTCCATGGCTGGGTGAAAACCGGCTTCGTCGTTAATCTTCAGTAGCTTATCAGACGGCAAAGCCAGCTTTGGCCGGAGTTTGTAATAAATGTCGTTTCGGAAGGGCACCAAGGTATTTAAGCCATCGTTTCCCCCCGAAAGCTGAACAAATACAATGCGTTTGCCTTGAAACAGACGCTGTTTTTCGGTAAATGCCTGCAAAAAGCCGGGAACCAGTAAGCTCCCGCTAACCAGACCGCTGAGTTTTAAAAATTCACTCCTTTTCATGTTAGCTGATATTCAGGGGTTCGGGTGAGATAAAGTGCAATTTCACGGACCTGTCCGATTTTGTCGAGGCCGCTGCAACGGTTTTTTATCACTTCAGGGAGCCCTGGAATTGTAGGCGTGGCCAGTAAATAGGTATGTAACGCTTCCCAAAGTGCCTCCGGACTGGATGCCGTAAACTGTTCTGCCAAAGCTTCCCAGGCAATGCTGCAACTCAACGATACCTTCGCTTTTGGCTTTTCGCTCTCGTTCGGACTTTCATCATCCATGTTGAATTTCCCCGCAAAATCGAGTTCCGAGGCCTCAGCCAGCCTTCTCGGCAGATTCAGGCGGGTAACCAGGGTCGAGTTGTCAATCCAATTTCTTCCTCCGGCCCAGCCGGCCACATTGGGAGGGAAAAACAAGGTTTGTCCCAGCACCCGTTGTACCATGAGCAAGGGCTGAGGATTACTGTAGGCAATGCCAAGGCTGCGGTTTAGTCCTACAATGAGTTCAACCGGACTTTTAATCAGCGCTCCCGCGATGGCATCATCGTAAAACCAATCCGAATTGAAAACCAATCGAAGGACGGTGGGAATATCATACTTTGATTGGTAAAAAGCATCAGCCATTTCCTGGATATGCGCAAGATTGGGCGTGTCGGAAACGAAAAAACGATAAAGCTTGGTGCAGACGAATTTCGCTGTTTGCGGGTTTTCAAGGATCATTCGGATTACATCTTCGCCTTCCCACTCACCGGTTTTTCCAAAGATGGTTTTGGTTCCGTAGTCGTGTTGCTGGGGCTTGAGCTCAAATTCATCTTCATCGTTAAAGCTCCAGCCGGTAAATGCCCGCGCCGCTTCTTTGATGTCGTTTTCTGTGTAATTCCCTCGTCCAAGCGTGAAAAGTTCCATGAGCTCGCGGGCGAAGTTTTCATTGGGGCTGTTTTTTCGGTTTTGTTGGTTGTTCAGGAATCGAAGCATGGCCGGCTCTTTACTTACGGCCATCAACAAATCGCCAAAATTCGCCAGAGCATATTTTCGAATGGTATTGATATAGGACTCTACCTGCGCATATCCGCGAACGCGCACCGCAAAATGTCCATGCCAGAAAAGCGCCATCTTCTCACGCAACTGATTTTCAGCGCGGCCCATTTCTTTCAGCCATTCCAGGTTTAAACGCTTGATGTTGGCCGCGAGGTCGAGCAGAATTTCTTTTCGCGCCTCCTTGTCCATACTCAACAATTCGCCGGTAGTTACTTTTTCCTCGCCCGGCAAGAAGAGCGCGTTGTACTTGTTGGTTCCTTGAAGAATGCCGGTGAGGGCCTCCTTGAGTGTGTTGTATCGGGCTGAACGTAAGCCCGGGCCGAAGCCGCTTCTGCGTTGCAAATGCGCAATTTTCTGTGCTTCTGTCATAGTGCTGCCTTGAGCGTATGGGGTGCGGAAGGTTTAAGCAAAAAATAAATATCCGACGAAAATATCCGATCAAACGTTAAATTAGCCCGACAAATTTCAATCCATGAATTTACATTTCCGATTTATTCTGCTTTCTGCGTTGTTGTGCGTGTTTTCAGTGAGCCGGACGAAAGCACAATCGATCATTTTCAACACCCCTCCGCAAGGAACATTGCGAACCATGGCCGAGTGGGAAGAGGTGCAGGCTCTGGTTGTGACCTGGCGCGATTACAAAGCAACGTTGGCCGAAATCATTCGTTATGCCCAGGAGGAATGTCAGGTGATCGTGCATGCCACCAACGCCGCTACCGCACAAAGCGAGCTTGTTAATACCTATGGCGTGGCACTCGGGCCCAACGTAACGATCCTTTCGCAACCGAACAATTCACTGTGGATTCGCGACTATGGCGCAAACTCAGTGTATATAAATGGCGTTGATTCGCTGTTCCTGGTCGACTGGCGATACAACCGTCCGAGCCGGGTGCAGGACGATACAATTCCCCGCAGATACGCCCGCGAACTGGGTCTAAACCTCGTACAAACCACCGTCGAGCCTAATCGGGTGGTGCACACCGGCGGCAATTTTATGAGTGATGGCTTCGGTACCGGCTTTTCATCTGAGCTTATTCTGAACGAAAACACCAATAAAACCGAAGCGCAGATCGACCAAATACACAACAGCTACATGGGCCTCAACCGATACATCAAAATGCCGGTTTTGCCCTACGATGGCATCAACCATATCGATATGCACATGAAATTGCTCGATGAGGAAACATTATTGTGGGCGCAATACCCGCAAGGTGTAGCCGACGGACCGCAAATCGAAGCGAACTTGTTGTATGTGCTCGATAATTACATGTCGGTTTTTGGAACACCTTACAAGATTGTTCGCGTAGTAGCTCCGCCCGATTACAATAACAACGGAACTCCAATATATCCAAACAATGGCGGCGATTATCGTACATTTTCCAATTCGGTTTTCGTGAATAAGTCTGTGCTATTGCCGGTGTATGAAGAGCGTTACGACACCACGGCCATCCGAATTTATCAGGAGAATTTACCCGGTTATCGAATTGTGCCAATTAATTGCACCAACATCATTGCCGCCAGTGGAGCGATTCACTGTATCACACATTCGGTGGGCGTTAACGATCCAATGCTGATCTCGCATCAAAAGCTGAACGATACCTACGACACCGAAAATCCCTATGTAGTAAACGCCTTGATTCGCCACCGCAGTGGCATCCAGTCGGCTCAGGTATATTACACTACCGACACCACAGCCGGATTTCAGTCGCTCAACATGACGCCTGTTGCGGGTACCGACAATTGGACGGCGGCAATCCCGGCGCAGCCCGGGAATACTGATGTTTACTATTATATACAAGGAAACGCCGAGAGCGGAAAGATTCAGGTGCGTCCGATTACAGCGCCAGAGGGCAGTTTGAAATTCAGGGTTTTAGATACAGGAACGGTTACCTCAAATGGATTGCCGTTGGTGGAGCAATTGTTACAAGCTGAAGTTTTTCCGAATCCCTCGCATGGAATTACCTGCGTTTCGCTGAAGTCGCCCAATAAAATGCCGGTCGACATTCGCATTTTCGACATCACCGGACGAGAGGTGGAAGCGCTGCACAAAGGCTTCGTAGCCGGCGGCGAACAGCGTTATTACCTGAATACCGAAGCCTGGAACCCGGGAGTTTATCTCGTGAAAATCCATACCCCATTTGGCGATAAAGTGATGAAGCTTATGGTGCGCTAAGCACGGATGACCATAGCGATTTATGAAGGCTTCCGGATGCAACATTCGGAAGCCTTTTTTCTTCCGATAAATCGGTTTGCATATATCGGAATCTTCCTTATTTTTGCAGCCCATTTTAAAACACTTATGCCCATGCTTAAGCAGTATGAAACCGTTTTCATTATGACTCCCGTTTTGTCTGAAGATCAGATGAAGGAAACGGTCGGCAAGTTCAAAGCCATGCTTTCCGAAAATGGCGCTAAACTGGTTCACGAAGAGAACTGGGGTTTGCGCAAACTGGCTTACCCGATTCAGAAGAAGACCACAGGCTTCTATCACCTGTTGGAGTTTCAGGCCGAAACCGACCTGGTTGCTAAACTCGAAGTAGTATTCAAGCGTGATGAGCGCGTGATCCGTTTCCTTACGGTATCGCTCGACAAGAACGCTATTGCCTACAATGAGAAGAAGCGCACCAAAGGCTTCGACAAATCCAACAAAACAGAAACGCCTGCTGAGGCTTAATCTCCAAAACACTGAATCATGTCAACATCATCAGAAATCCGCTATCTTACTCCTCCAACCGTTGAGGTGAAGAAGAAGAAGTACTGCCGTTTCAAGAAAAGCGGTATCAAGTACATCGATTACAAAGACGCCGACTTCCTTCTGAAGTTTGTAAACGAGCAAGGGAAAATTTTCCCACGTCGTCTTACCGGTACATCATTGAAGTACCAGCGCAAAGTGGCTCAAGCCGTGAAACGTGCACGCCACCTCGCATTAATGCCTTACGTTGCTGACTTAATGAAATAAGAGGAAATCATGGAAGTAATTCTCAAACAAGACGTGAAAAATCTCGGCAACCGCGACGAGATTGTGAAAGTGAAGCCAGGCTACGGCCGCAACTTTCTGATTCCTCAGGGAATGGCTATTTTGGCCACCGAAAGCAACAAGAAGGTGCTTGCCGAAAGTGTTCGTCAACGCGCTCACAAAGAAGAAAAACTGCGTACTGAAGCTTCTGCTGTAGCCGAAAAACTCGGCGCCATCAAAATTGAGGTGGGTGCTAAAGTTGGTGAGTCAGGAAAAATCTTCGGTTCGGTGAATGCCATCCAGCTTACTGAAGCCATCCGCAAGCAAGGCCTCGAAATCGATCGTAAAAACGTAAGCTTCGACGCTGAAGCCATCAAGCAATTAGGTACTTACACTGCACACATCAAAATTTACAAAGACATCAAAGTTGATGTGAGTTTCGAAGTTGTTGCTGAATAAGCGAAACCATTGAATTTGAAATCCCCGCACTGAAAAGGAGCGGGGATTTTTTTTTGCCTCAATCGCAGCTTCTGCCCTTAATCGGAGCCCCTTGCTGATATTGCTTTTCCTCCTCAGCCAGCTGCTGTTCTGTTTCCTCGCTGAGCTTTTTGTCGCGGTGCTTCTGAAGGTCCGGCTGGCCCGCATTCACCCAGGCCGTAAACCACATCGAACCAACTGTTACAATGGCCTTACGCATGCGCCGCTCAACCATGCCATCGAGCATTTTGTGGTAGTCGGCAGAGTACTCCGCACTATAAACGCGCATCAGGCTGGCTCCCCGATTTTCGAAACTGTACTTCCGGTCTTGCGGGTAGCGGGCGTTCAGCTCAGCCTCGAACTGCAACACCGAATCCTTAGCCGCAAAGCTCTCGCCTACGGCTCTCCAGGCCTCCTCCAGCGGGTCTTCGATGTATTTGGCCTTGCCGACGAAAAAGTCATACCCGTCGTTAAAGAGCTCAGGCAACCGCGATTCCCAAAACCCGTGGATGCCTTTTTGGTTGGTGAGCTGACCGTTATAGTTTTTCGTGGTGTGTAAAGGCACATGGGCATCGCCGATGTAATGACCAAGATCGGCCGAAAGCCTTAAAATACGGTCGTAATCCTCAGCCCTGAATGCTGCGGTTAAGCGCTTCATCATCACATCAATGTGCCACGGAACAATACCGTGGGCTTTCAAGGTGTCTTCAGGGTACTTTTTGATGGCATCTTCCCATTTCCTCGGCAGCGAATCCAAAGGTGATGCGCCATAACGATCCAGGTCGATGAAATGCCGGGGCGCTTCATCGGGAACGGCATAGCGTCGTTTGTCGGGGTCGACGGCATGTTCAGTGATGAATTCAATATTGGCCTTATAGAAACCAATGAGCTCCGGAGGTAGCGTAA
>CANHCM010000142.1 GCA_947459155.1 Bacteroidota bacterium
GGCCGCCGGGGTTTTATAATTCCGGCTTTTTCAATGGCGATTTTTTCCAGGGTATCGCCCAGCAAATCGGTGTGGTCAAAACTAATATTGGTAATTAAACTCAATTCTGGTTCTACAACATTGGTCGAATCGAGCCTTCCGCCCAAACCGGTTTCCACCACAGCAATATCCACTTTCATTTCGGCAAAATAGCAGAAAGCCAGGGCCACGTTCATTTCAAAAAACGAGGGTTGGATGGCTTCAAGGGCATCCTGATGTTGCGTTACAAATCGGCTTACGCGACGCGCCGGTATCATGTGTCCGTTTACCCGTATCCGCTCTCGGAAATCTTTCAGGTGCGGTGAAGTGAACAATCCGGTTTTGTAACCGCTCTCTTGCAAGATGGAAGCAAGGAAATGTGAACTGGAACCTTTTCCGTTGGTGCCTGCAATGTGTAGCGATTTGAATGCGCGTTCGGGGTTGCCAAGCAGATTGAGCAAGGCCTCGATGTTGCCCATGCCTGTTTTATAGGCCGCTGAGCCCTGGCGGGTGAACATCGGCAGCCGGCTAAACAAATAATGCAGCGCTTCGGTATAGCGCATAGCTTTATCGACGGATGAAGTTATAGGTAATCGTGCCGATTTGCTTTTCTGGCGAGGAATTGTCGGGGTTGAATTTAGCCCTCTTCGCCGCCGACTCTGCCTGACGGAAAAGCTCAGCATCTTGCACCGTTGTACCCCTTCCTCCGGCAACGGCTTTAATTACATTCCCATTTTGGTCAACCGAAATGTCGACCACCACTTTTCCTGATTTTTCACTTGTATATGCAGGTTTGGGCAAGCTTACCGCTTTTCGGTTCAGCAGATTGGCCGAAATTCCCGGAGCTGTTCCTGAGCCTTTGCCCGGACCATCGCCATTGCCATCACCACCACCCTTGCCGGGCCCTTTACCATCGCCATCTCCTCCTCCTTTTCCTTTGTAAATAGAAGCATAAGGATCGCCTTCTTTATCGCCTTGATTTCCCGATTTACCTGTTTTCCCCTCGTTTCCACCTTTTTTTCCGGGGTATAAGGCGCGCTGGTCAACCTGTTCGGCGGGTTCCTCCGGTTTTTGGGTAATTCGCGGTCCGTCCTGCGGTCGTTTCAATTCTTTAACCGGCTTTTTGGGCTTAGGCTTTTTCTGGATTTCCGGAATGTAGTTGTCTTCCGTATTCTCATCCACCATGATTTCCTCCTCGCTGGCGGCAGATGCGCTTGCTTTTCCGGCCGAGCTGAGAAGCTCAGGATTGGTGTTGCCCATGCCGTCGGGCGAATCACCAAAGTTAAGCTCCACGCCTAGACCGCCGCCACCACCCGGTTCTTCAATCTCGAAGGGCGGTATCGGTGTGATGATTTTGTACAGAATAAACAGCAACAACAGCAAGCCATGAAAGGCCAGCGTAATTGCTGTGGCTGTCCATTTGTCGGATTTCTTGCTGAGTTCCATGATTTATCCGTTGGGTGGCCGTGTGGCCAAAATCATCTTAACCTTGAGTTTGTTCCCGATTTCCAATACATCAACCAATTGTTGGACGGTGAGCGTTTTGTCGAGCCTCAATACAATGGTTGGTTCTTTTTTACCGCTAATCTCTTGAGCAATAGCGGCCTCCAGCCCTTCGAATGGGACTTCTTTCCCGGCCAGGAAGTACCGCATGTCTTCAGAAACTTCCAGGTTGATGGGCTGTTTATCGACGGTTTGAGCCTTCTTGGCACTGGGAAGTGTAAGTTTTACCACACTCGGACTCACCATGGTCGACACGATAAGAAAGAACAACAGCAGGAAAAACATGATGTCGTTCAGTGAATGGGTATTCACTTCAGCTCCGTGGCGTATTCTCGAATGCCTGATGTTCATGGCTTATTTCGATGGTTCGTGAAGCATATCAATAAAGTCGAGGCCGGTGGCTTCCATCCGCTTCGCAATCCGGTCGACCTGATAATTCAGGTAGTGATACAAAACGAAAGAGAGAATGCCCACAATGAGGCCTGCGGCAGAGGTAATCATCTTCTCATACAGACCGCCTGAAATGGCACCAATCGAGATATTGTCTTGTAAGGAGATGTTGTAGAAAATCTTAATCACACCGGTAATGGTACCTACGAAACCGAACATGGGCGCAATACCAGCGATCACGGCCAAAATACCCACATTTTTCTCGATACGGCTCAACTCTTTTTTCCCGACACCTTCCATGGCCTTTTCGATTTCTTCCACCTGAAGACCGATGCGAGAAATCCCTTTTTCAAGCATGCGTGCATCGGGTGTATTGTTCGATTTACACAGCACCATAGCACCATTCACATTGCCATTTTGAATTTGGTCTCTCACGTTGTTAAGCAGGTTTTCGGGACTTTTTCCGGCGCGATTGAGAACAAGAAAGCGTTCTACAAAAATGAAAATGGTAATCAATGAGAGCAGTCCGATTGGAATCATCAGAATGCCACCTTGTTGGATCATTGACCACAAATTCAATGTATCCACCTTTTGCGCTGTTTCAGCCGCAGCATCAGCAATTGGAGCAGTGAGTGAATCCCCACCTACAACCGTTTGAACGAGTATTCCCAGCATATAAATTTACAGTATTCTACAGGGTAAAGTACGTGTTTATTCAAGCCTCGCCGGGTTTATCCTATTGAACGTTTTGAACGTGTTTATTAACAGTAAAACGATGCCCCGATTCGCATATTGCCCAACTCCATCCTTTGTTTAACGCAACTTCTATTGAACTCCTCAGGGTCATCCACCCCCCATTACCCTTAACTGGATTATATCTCTGTATCTGATTTTTGCCCTTTTTCTGACCTATTTTACAAGTTGAATTCTTGGTTTCTTGCTGAAATGTTAAATATAAAGCATTGTTATTGAGTTTATTGAAATAATTTTCGTCTTGCCTTTAACGTTTATTTGCAAATTACTTTTTCTGTATTTTAGTCGAGGAAAAACTCAAACCAAACACCACCCCCACAATGGTAACCAGTTCAGCTAACGTGATGAGCGGCGTTGACGAAAACTTGTTTTCTCAGGCGCCCGAAGTGTCGTCTCTGTTTATGGATAAGCCCCTGACTACAGTTCTGGGCCGGGCCGGCGACGAAGATGATGATGAAGACTTCGAAGATGAAGACTTCGACGACGAAGATGATTTCGATGAGGATGAAATCGAAGAAATCGAGGAAGAAGAGGATGAAGACGAAGATTTTAATTTAGATGACGATTTGTCTGATCCGGCTTTTGACGATGACGATGATGATGAAGACGATGAGTTTTTTGATGACGAGTTCTAAAACATCTACTTGATATATAGAAAAGGAGCCTCAAAAGCTCCTTTTTTTGCTTCATTCTTTCCTGAGTATTTGATATTGGGGCTCAAATTCAATGTAATAGCGCTGAATGTTGCCTTAATCAGCAAGGTACACAGCACCAGCCGATAACTGGCGGTCGGCGTGGGTTACTTCTGTTAATGTATTGGGTAGGCCGTGATACCTTAAATAGGCCAAATAGGCAAAAACAATCGCCTCCTTAAAGTCAATGAGTTGTTTATCAGGAAGTACCAGCTTCGATTTGCTGTAAAACTGAATTCGCTCCATTAAATATGTATTGAGCGCTCCGCCGCCGGTGACCATGGTTTGACCCGATTGGAGTAAACTTCCGATTTGCTCAGCTATATGTTCGGTGATTGTACTTAAAATCCGACGTACCTTCTCTTCAATCGAAAGGGTTTTCGAGCCATCTGCTTGTAACCAGTTTTCAATAATCGGAATCACCTCCTTTTCAGCCCATTCCAATCCAAGGCTGCCTTTTTTCAAATCGTGGTAGTATTCAATTTTATTGAGCTCGCTCAGGAGTTCCAGTATGATGCTTGCACTCCTGGCCAACTGCCCACCAGAGTCATAGGGAATGTTCAACATCCGCGCATAGCGGTTCAGCACAATGTTGGCCGGACAAATATCAAAGGCCTTCATGCCGGATCCTTTTCTGAGGCTCATGTTGGCAAAACCACCTATGTTCAGAAACGCTTCATAATCGGTAAACAGGTGCAGTTCGCCCATGGGTACCAGCGGTGCACCTTGTCCACCGGCAGCAACATCCGGTCGTCGAAAATCACACACCACCGAAATCCCTGTGAGTACGGCCAATGTAGCCCCGCTGCCCATCTGATAGGTGAGTCCGTGCTCGGGTTGATGAAAAACGGTATGGCCGTGGAATCCAATCAGGTCGGCACGAACTTCTTGTTGATTGAGGAATGCAGAAACATGCTCGGCCACAAACCGCGTCCACTCGTTTTCAAGTCTTGCCAGCTCCAAAGCGGAGGCATGAAGCACCGATTGTAGCCTCCTTTCCCAAGTTGCATTATACGCGATGGTTTGAGCAGATATCAGCTTAAAGTCAGGTTTACCGGCATCACCACTAAACCGGCAAAGTGCCATATCGAGGCCATCACAAGAGGTGCCCGACATGAGGCCGAGGACGTATAATTCGGGTAAAGGATTCATTGGCACGATACAAACAAAGCGTTAAATTAGCCGCCCAATACTGATGTGATATGCACGTACAATTATCCGAAGAACATTTGATGATACAAAAGGCGGCTCGCGATTTCGCGCAGAATGAGCTGAAGCCGGGTGTCATCGAACGTGATGAGAAGCAGGAGTTTCCTGCGGAGCAGATTAAGAAACTCGGTGAACTCGGGTTTATGGGAATGATGGTCGACCCGAAGTATGGTGGGAGCGGACTTGACACATTGTCTTATGTGTTGGTGATGGAGGAACTTTCCAAGGTTGATGCATCGGCATCAGTTGCGGTTTCAGTAAATAACTCTTTGGTTTGCTGGGGGCTCGAAACCTTTGGCAACGAGGAGCAAAAACAGAAGTATCTTGTTCCATTGGCCAAAGGTGAAGTAATTGGTGCGTTTTGTCTCTCCGAACCTGAAGCAGGTTCCGATGCGACCAGCCAGCGGACAACCGCGGTTGACATGGGCGATTATTATTTACTGAACGGAACCAAGAACTGGATTACCAATGGTAGCTCTGCTTCTGTGTATTTGGTGATGGCTCAGACCGATGCCGCCAAAGGCTCGAAGGGAATCAATTGCCTTATCGTAGAGCGGGGTATGGATGGCTTTATCGTTGGTGCCAAAGAAAACAAGATGGGCATTCGGGGTTCCGATACCCACACCTTACTCTTTAACGATGTGAAAGTGCCAAAGGCCAACCGCGTTGGTGAAGATGGTTTTGGATTTAAGTTCGCCATGAAAACACTTTCCGGCGGCCGTATTGGAATTGCAGCGCAAGCCTTGGGTATCGCCGCAGGTGCCTATGAACTTTCACTGGAGTACTCCAAACAACGTAAAGCCTTCGGCAAAGTCATTTCTGAGCATCAGGCCATCCAGTTTAAGCTGGCCGATATGGCTACTGAAATCGAAGCCGCTCGTTTGCTGGTTTACAAGGCGGCCTGCGACAAAGATGCGGGGCTCGATTATACCGCTTCCAGCGCGATGGCTAAACTCTACGCCTCAAAGGTCGCTATGGAAGTAACTACCGAGGCCGTACAGGTTCATGGTGGTTATGGTTACGTGAAAGAGTACCATGTAGAACGTCTGATGCGTGATGCCAAAATCACCCAGATCTACGAAGGCACCACCGAAGTTCAGAAGATTGTAATCGCCCGCTCAGTGTTGTCCTGATTACATCAGTGGCCTGAGCAATTCAAGCTTATTCGACCGAGATCCCTTCATCAGAATGCATTTTCCGGTGAGGGGATTTTTCGTGAAGAACTCTACAGCCTCTTCAACCTGATTAAAAATCCGGGTTGCCTTATTGACTCCGGCCTCCGTATACAATTCACCCACGAGATAAACGGCTTCTGCGCCGGTTTCTAAAGCCTGGTCGGCAATCCGGCGGTGTTCCTCTTCCCAGCCGGCCCCCAACTCCATCATCTTTCCTAAAATGAGCACCTTCCCGGGTCGCTCCATCGATTTGAAGTTCTTCAAGGCCGCCTCCATGCTGGTTGGGTTGGCGTTGTAAGCGTCGAGAATCAACAGATTTTTACCGGTTTCAATCCACTGCGAACGATTGTTCTCAGGCACATACGACTCCAGCGCTTCGTTGATGTCGGCTTCAGAAACCCCGAACCAGGCTCCCACGGTAGCTGCCGCCAATAAGTTCTCGTAGTTATAGTATCCCATGATGTGCGTGTTTACCACGGGGCGTTCCTCCAGATTTCCTTCCCCTACACGGTTCCAGCAAAATCTGACGAATGGATTAGAATCCACAAATTTTCCTTGGACAAATCCAGAATTCGAATCTCCAAATACAATGGTTTCCATACCCGAAGACCGTTCGGTGAACACCGGGTGATTTGCATTTACAAATACTTTCCCACCCTGGTTTCGAATAAAATCGTAGAGTTCTGTTTTGGTTTTCACCACTCCATCGTAGCCGCCCATACCCTCGAGATGCGCCTTTCCGATATTGGTAATCAGTCCATAGTTGGGTTCAGCAATCTCCACCAGTTCTTGAATATCGCCCGGTTTTGAAGCACCCATCTCGATTACGGCCATTTCGGTATCGACCGGCATGCTCAATAAAGTTAAAGGAACCCCAATCTGATTGTTCAGGTTTCCCTGCGTGGCTAGGGTCTTGAATTTCTTTCGTAACACCGAAGCCAACAATTCTTTGGTGGTGGTTTTGCCATTGCTGCCTGTAATGCCAATTATGGTGGCTTTGCATCGACGTCGATGATACAAAGCAAGCTGTTGCAGGGCCTTTAAGGAATCTTCTACCAATAAAAATCGTTCATCTTCAACCGCCTCTGCCTGATCAACTACGGCATAACGGCAACCTCCTTCCAAAGCTTGCCTGGCAAAAGTGTTTCCATTAAAGCTGGGACCACTCAGCGCGAAGAAAACACTACCGGTAACGATTTTACGGGTATCGGTGCACACCGCTCCTGATTCCTGAAAGCGGGCATATAAGGCCTCAATGCTGATATATTCCATAAAAAAAACAAGCCCGTAATGATACACATTACGGGCTTGCTTCAGCACAAAGCCTTAATTATTTTTTCCCTTTACCCAAACCTACCGGACTACCTACGCGGGTCATTGCGCAACGGAAGCCGATGTAGTCGGTCGA
>CANHCM010000143.1 GCA_947459155.1 Bacteroidota bacterium
AAATGTTTACAAACGTTTAAGTTTAGGCGCTAAGTAAGTCCTTGAAAGTGAATTGTTTCAAAACAAGAATCGGGGTGAGCATGTGTAGACGTTCACATTCGCTCGCCATACTATTTCACAAGTACAACAGTATGAGTGTGTTGGAAATCAAAAACTGAACAGCTCAGCTTTGGTGTCGAGTTTGGCTGAGAGTATAGAATAAATCCTGGAGAATGAAGTTTATAAAGTGCTGAAATTCAGGTGTTAATGCAGGTCTGGTGAGCCGGGATTAGGGGCCGCCTCCAGCCTCCCTCCACAGCTAAGTTCGGCACTCCCGCCGACATGAGTCGGTATTTAAACGTTTATAAACGTGTATAAACGTTTAAGGAGTGATCTGTTTTAAGTGCCACAATATCAAATGTATGCGTCAGCCTTTGCTCCTTATTCAATTAAAAAGCCAAGGTTGAATACATAAACGAAATCCTAAAATGCAGTGGGTGAGAGGTTTATCCTGACGCGTTTTGCTTCGAATTCGATTGATACGTACCAGCATCTGTATTGCCCCAATAATCAGTTACATAAAGCTTTGGGTTTGCAGTAAACAGAATACTAATGCACATTTGTCGAATGGACATTGCCATCCTTACCTCAAACCTCACCAATCCAACGCTTCTGTTCTTCGTTTTGGGCATCGTGGCGGCAATGGTGCGTAGCGACCTGCGAATCCCTTCATCATCAAGTCGTTTCATCTCTTTGTACCTGCTCTTTTCGATTGGGTTTAAGGGCGGACAAGAACTTGCGCATAGCGAGATTAATGCTGAAATATGGAATTCCCTGTTGTTGGGATTATTGCTCGCAACCTTAATTCCGCTCTACACATTTTTCATTCTTAAGCGGAAAGTCAGCGTGTCTGATGCCGGCGCCATCGCAGCCGCTTATGGATCGGTGAGTGCAGTCACCTTCGTAGCGGCGTCGTCGTTTCTGGAGCAGCAGCAGATTGCATTTGGCGGACATATGGTTGCGGTTATGGCCTTGATGGAAGCACCCGCCATCGTGGTTGGGGTCATGCTCAAGATGAAGTTCGATAAAACCGATGCCCGCGTTCGAATGCGCGATATTCTTCACCATTCCCTCACCAACGGAAGCGTGCTGATGATCGTCGGCAGCCTCTTGATCGGCATCATTTCGGACGTGAAGCAGGCCGAAGGAATCAAACCCTTTACCACCGACATTTTCAAAGGCTTTTTGGCCATCTTTTTATTGGAAATGGGCATGACCACAGCCCGCCGAATTGCCGCATTTCGAAAGTATGGCGGATTTGTAGCCGCATTCGCCATCGTCGTGCCCGCAATCAATGGCGCACTCACCGCATGGCTAAGTAGCAGCGTAACTTCCGACATCGGCAATCGCTTCATGTTTGCAATCCTCGCAGCCAGTGCGTCTTACATCGCTGTGCCGGCGGCCATGCGACTGGCTGCACCCAAGGCCGATCCGGGATTGTACATTCCAATGGCCATCGGCGTCACATTCCCCTTCAATATCACGTTGGGAATGCCATTGTATTACGAAATTATCCTATTGAGTAGCTGATTTTCAGTCACTAAGAACAGCTCAATTAGAAAAACGCTTAAAGCAAACGCCAACACAATCCTGATCCCAATAATTTTTTACAGGGCGCCTGCCTCGCTCAGCATTTCAGACCATTGTAGCTGCACGGCCGGGCACCGCGTGTTTCGCTGCTACTCCTCAAACCGCGCTCTCGCACCCTCTCTCGCTCTGTTTTGCGGGGTATCCGCTACACCCGCTGGCGCTTTGTTCTTCGGTTCAACGGTTACACATCGTTTTAAACTTGCAGTACATGCAGGTGTTCAGATTTTCTGTTTGTTCAAAAGCATACAAGGGCGAAAACAAGCGCTCCAGCAAGGCAGTAAACATTTCTTGAAGGGTGCTCGCGTTGATGTCAAACGGAAACTTCTGCTTGATGCCATACACACCCTCCGAAGGAGCCCGCAAACTCAAAATTCCCGGCAATGCCTCCTCTTCAGGGTGTTTTACTGCATAGCTCATCTGGTAAAACAGCAACTGTAAGGTCTTGGCCTTCTGATGTGATTGCACCAGCTCGTCTAATGACTCCAAGGTAAGCTCTGGCTTTTTTACACTGCCGGTTTTGTAGTCGAGAATACGCAGCTGACCGTTCAGCCGGTCTATGCGATCGGCCCTACCTCCAACGTGAATGTCGATGGTTTCGGATCCAATCTTCACCGGAATGCTAAAACTCAATTCCGACTCCAAGCCAACAATCTCTAATTCAGCCTTATACTCCTCCAAAATCTGGCGCTCAGTCAAGAGGAAGTTCCGCAACATACTCTCCGCTCCGGTGAAAATCAACAGGTTATTCCCGTGCTCCATGTCCTGCTCCTCCATCAGCTTCAGGAACTCCCCACGAAGCACCGGCAAAAAGCCATTCAGCATCGCATTGATATCCTTACCCTTTACCCGCTTGCCCACAAAAGGCTTGTAAAGAGCTTCTAAGGTGCTGTGCAAAATATTGCCTATCGCCGAGGCATCCACATCATCTTCACGGTCCTCCTTCACCTTAACACCACTAAAATATTGAAGGTAAAACTGTAAAGTGCAGGCTACATAACTCTGTAAAGCGGTGGGCGACAAATACCTGCCCTGGGTGGTGTAACGCTCAACCATCCGCCTGATCAAGGCCTCCGTTTTTTGCACTTGTATGGAGGGCTGACCAATCTGAGGCAAATCCGGAACAACCATCGAATAATGCAATTGAGCCTTGTCGAATTCTTTGCTGATCTGAGTGATGAACCGCGACTGCTCACCTTTGCCAAATTCGTCGGTCTCGGTATTGTAAATTAGCCATACACGATTGGCTCTTTGCAGCATCCGGTAAAAATGGTAGCCATAAATAGCATCGCGCTCACGGTAGGTAGGCAGTCCAAAGGCTGAGGCAATGTCGGTGGGAATAAATGAACGACTGGTTCGGGCCGCCGGCATGGTTCCTTCGTTCACCGACAAAAGAATCAGGTTGCTAAAATCGAGGTTTCGGGTCTCGAGCAAACCCATAATTTGAAGCCCTTCAAGCGGCTCGCCGTAGAAGTCGAGGGTCGACTGCCTCAGCAATTGCTGAAAAACCTTTTGTAAAGTGCGTATCGTGTTGTAACCGGGATAGCTGAGTTCCCAGCGCTCTATCTTGTTCAACAGCGCCGAAACCTGAACCAGGGCCTCTAGCTCATACCCACCACGCACCTCATCAGAAGCTCCATACCGATCGCGGAGCAGAGCAACTAAGCGGTGTAGCTGACTCAAGGCAAAAGGTACATCGTCGTTCCAGGGTTGAAATAAAAAGTCAATCACCCGAAGTTCAGGATGACGCTCCGCCAAAGTGTCGAAAGTCAAATAGATGAACCGCTCCTGGTTCACGTAGTCCAGCAAATACCCCGAAGCCTTTTCGCCAAGGAGCTTCCTTATGTCTGGTTGACGAAACAGCTTTTGCAGGTCTTTAAAGTACACGCTCACCCGCGAACCTGAAACCTTTAACTTTCGCTGTATGTCGAACTGCATCGAAAACAAAGCCGCCACCGGAAGCTGATACAATGGGTAACCCATGGTGATGTTTGCCTGCTCCACCGCATCGGGAAGCATCTCCATCAAAGGCATCAGCAGCTTCTCGTCGCACAACACCACCGCCGATTGCTCCAGCTGTGGGTCTTCCGCTGCCAACTGGTTTAACAAAGAGCCGGCATACTGCGCCTGACCCATGTTTTTGGCCACCCCAACCATGTGAATGTGCTGATCGGGTCTGTTGAGCATCCTTTCCGAAAAACGGAACTCACGAATAGGCCACTCTCGCTTGTATTTACGGAAAAAATAGCCCGCCTCATTCAAGTCATCCTCAACATAATAAGGATCAGTGTCCCACAACACCTCCGCCTTCCCGGCGCGCTCGAAAAAACGCATATACTGCTGCTCCGCACCGTTCAAAGCATTGAAACCGGCAAACAGCACTTTGTCCCACACCAAATTCTCCAGATATGCGGCAGAACCTTCAGCCAAGGCCCTGAAGGCCATCCCCGTAGTGTATTTTCCTGCTTCGCGGAGATGACTGCGAAGCTGCTTGTACCAGAGCCCCATCTTCGACCAGAAATGAATATAGTGCTCTTGGGTTGCTGTTATTACCTTTCCGTCCGGAGACCAGTTTTTCATGGCGTAAGCAGCATCTACCGAAGCATACAGCTTATCGGCATCTACAAGATACAGGTCTGTTTCCTCGTAATCGTGCAAAAGCTGCGGAGCCCAGGTTAGAAAAGTGTCGAATGGCTCCGCCGCCTCAGCCTCGGAGGCTGCATAAATCCGGTAAAATTCAAACTGAACACTCACCGGATCGATAACCGCAGCGCGTGTAACCTGACGAACGAACTCGTCGGCCGAATAGATTTCTGGCAGCCAAAGGGGTTTCTGGTGAATTGCGGCAAGCTCACGACGAAAGAAAATTCCCGCTCGGCGATTGGGAAACACAATGGCCATATTGAGCTGTCCCGCATTGCTTTGCTCCAGATAATAACGGGCAATCTGTCGTAAAAAGGATTCAGAATTCACGCCGACAATATACTCAAGAGAAGAGATCAAGTTGGGCGTTATTGTCGGAAATTTCTACTCGATTTAACAAGGAAGGCTCATTGTTGGAAGGCACGTTTACCCGCGACGAAACCGGCCAGGCCTCCATTGCTTCGGCCGGGTAGGGTAGTAGCAGGTCGGTGGGATGACCTTGCGTGTCGCCCTTCAGCCAGGTCGTATAATTTTCGGGTGCGATGATTACCGGCATTCGGTTATGAATTGGCTCCATCACTGCGTTGGGCTCGGTAGTAATCAACGATACAGTGGTGTCGAGTTGGCCATCCGCCCGGCGGAAAGACTCGTAAACGCCGGCAAAACAGAACCATTCGCCTTGTTTGAGACGAATATAAAAGGCTTGCTTTTGCTTGCCTTGGGTTCGCCATTCGTAAAAGCCTGTGGCTGGTATGAGGCAGTGCTGCTCATGCACGTAGCGCTTAAATCCGGGCTTGAGTCGCAACGAATCCTCCCTAACATTGATCAACAGCCGCGGTTTTTCTTCATTCCGCGACCAGACCGGCAGCAATCCCCAACGGGCGGTGCTTATCATCTCTGGCGAATCGCTGAGCACCACCGGAACCAAAGCCGATGGAGCCACATTGTAAGAAGGCACATCCACCAAGCGTTTGGCGTCATCGCGCAATTGCGCCCTAAGTTGCTTTTCCAGATTCACCGGCTTACCGGCCAGGGTATATCTGCCACACATGATTATGTTCGCTTTAATTTGACAAATTAGCACAATATTTGTGGCAAATTGCGCCGTTTTAAAAAAAGAGTATGATGAGAGTTTTTAGTTTTGCTATTGCGCTCTTCGCCTTTATTGGCGGGGCATTCGGAAAAGGACACGAAATCAAGGCCACGGTCAGAGGGGTAAAAGACGCCACCTGCCAGTTGGCCTATTATTATGGCGACAAGCAGTATATCCGCGACTCAGCCAAAGCCGATAGCAAAGGCACCGTTGTATTTAAAGGAGAGGAAGAATTGCCCGGAGGCATTTACATGTTGGTTATTCCGGGCCGCAAGTATTTCGAGCTCATCATAGATAAGGAGCAGCGCTTTTCGGTAGAAACCGATACTACCGACCTCATCAATAAAATGGAGGTGAAGGGCTCTAAAGACAACGAGCAGTTTTACGAGTATCTGAAGTGGATTAACGTTCGGGGAAGGCAAATGGAAGCCCTCAAGGCTGAATTGGATAAAGTGAAAGGCAATGCGGCAAAAACGGCAGAAATCAAGGCTCAGCAAACAGCGATCGACAACGAGGTGAAAGAGTACAAGGCCAACATCGTCAAAAACGCTCCGGAGGCCCTGCTGAGCAAGATTTTCAAGGCCGGAACCGATCCCGAAATCCCCGAAATGCCTACAAAAGCCGATGGTTCCAAAGACTCCACCTTTCCTTACCGCTATTACAGGGCTCACTTTTTCGACAATATGGATTTGAAAGATGAGCGGATAATCAGAACTCCAATCTTTGCCTCGAAGGTGAAGCAATACATCGAGCGACTGATTCCTCAAATTCCGGATTCTATCTGCAAAGCCTCGAAAGAGCTCATTGCCAAGACCGATCCGAACGGCGACATTTTCAAATACCTCGTGTACTGGATCACCAACACTTACGAAAAATCGAATGTAATGGGCATGGATGCGGTATTTGTATGCATGTCGGAAGAGTATTATCTCAGCGATAAAGCGTATTGGATCGACTCTACGCAGCGGGCGAAAATTCGTGAGCGTGTTGATGACCTAAAGCCTTGTCTAATCGGCAAAACAGCGTATAACATGAAGCTGCTGAAGCCCGATTTTCACCCTATTGCCGTAAACGACCTCAAAACAAGCTTCACGATTTTGTATTTCTGGGATCCAAGCTGCGGACATTGCCAGAAGGTTACCCCCAAACTGCAGGAGTTCTACACCAAGTTTAAGCAGGAATTCGACTTAGAGGTGATGGGCGTTTACATCGAAACCGACACTACCGAGTGGTTTAAATACATTCGGGAGAAAGGGCTAACCTGGATTAATGCAGCAGACTTAACCTTGAAATCGAGGTTCAGAGATTATTACGATATCTATTCCACACCGGTTATTTATGTGTTAGACCGGAATAAACGCATCATTGCCAAGCGCATTGATGTGGAAAACCTGGAGGATTTCCTTCGGAATTACCGCAAAAAACCTATGTTTTAACTTATCTCTATGCAACTTAATGTATTAGGAGGCAAGCTTGAAGCCTGTTGCTTCGAGCCACTCACCGGATTTTACCGAGATGGATTTTGTAACACTTCTGAATACGACACAGGCTCACACACGGTCTGCGCGCGGGTTACCGATGCGTTTTTGTCCTATTCGAAGTCGGTGGGCAACGATTTGAGTACACCTCGGCCGGAGTTCCAGTTTCCGGGATTAAAGGAAGGCGACAAGTGGTGCGTCTGCGCCGCCCGATGGCTTCAGGCACAAGAGGCAGGCTTCGCGCCTCCGGTGATACTTTCTTCCACCCACCAACGGGCTCTGGAGGTCGTTCCCCTCGAACT
>CANHCM010000144.1 GCA_947459155.1 Bacteroidota bacterium
ACAGAATGTCAAACCTTTATTAACTACTACAATGAAAAGAGAACACATTCATCAATCGGGAAAGTGCCGCCTGCGAAGGTTTACAAAATGGCAGCCTGATTATCAACAAAATAAAAAGTTATGAGTCTCCCCCACCCCCCCTCATTACTAAACAACTAAACACTAACTTTGAAAATAAGAAATTGTCCAATCAAAGCCGACCACTGCAGGATCTGGATATTTAATTTCTGATAGTCTTAATACACTTTCGTCATCCTTGCCTTGTATTACTTCTGGTAAAAGTTACAATAATTTCTTCTTTTGTTTTTCAAGCATGTTAACAACGGAGTTGCCCTAATTCCTGATAAATTAACTTTAATTGAAGCAGTTTGTGTTTTAATGTTGAAAGGAAAAACATTAGGTCAATTTCAAAATTTAGAAGACGCTCTTAAGTTAATCTCAGATCCTAATTTTAACATAATGGACGACACAGGATTTAATATTTTCAAACAACCTAACCAATTATGGATCAATCCCCAAGGGCCTTTCGATATTAGTAACATCGCCTTCCCCGGCTATCTTTAGTTTTTGATAGCAAAGAAGTAATACAACAGATTGAAAATAATCATTGGTGTGTGAATGGCCAGAACTTTCAGGTATTCTGATTTGTAGACAATGAATTTTCGCTTGAAGGGAACGATGTCACTCGGACCAAAGCCTTCAAAATCGAGCACATCGTCTGCATCGGATTTGCGACAAGGTGGTTCGAAGTCTTTTTGTGCATAGTAATTTAACATCACAAAAGAAACGAAACATCTATCTATGACTTCCTCTCTCATGGAAAAAACATTGGCATATTCAGCACAGATAATTATGCTGATCAGCGTAAATAGCGCAATAGTATCAAAAGACCAATCAAGTAAGCCAAAAACTAAGGCATAGGCAATGTAATATTGTTTTGGTCTGGAATAATTGAAATGGAACAAGCCATACACTCGGGCAAGTTTAGGATGGTTTCTCGTCTTCTGGATGATATACTCAAAGGCGTTTTTATTGGATTCCTCATAAGCCGAGTCAGGATATTTCTCAAAACATTCATCCTCATTTTCGTCGTAATGCCCATCCTCCGGTTCTTTCATGTTTATTCGATTTTATTGCAAGAAACGAAAAGAGCATCTCGCATCAAGCCCATTCAAAAGCCCAAGTAGGCCCAAATAAGAATTAAGCAAGCACTATGATGATTGTGTTGTTTAGTATGACTCTGCCCCTATTCAGTTGGATCGGAGAGCATCGCGCCTGTTAAGGGTGAAGTTCGTAGAATAGTTTTACAGCTTGATTCTGTTGTATTCATCAATGTTTTCGGGTGAAATTATGTGTATTTTAATTCCATTATCTCTGCAATATTTCTCGAAGAAACTTGGAATTGTGATTTCACCTCCACCAGGAAGGAAGATGTCATGTGATCCGCTTCTGCGAATTAATTCAATGAAGTGTTTAAAAAGACCTTCAATTTGTGGACTTAAGTCTAGACTCCCATCAAGTGGAATCTGCTCAATGCAAACAATGGTTTTTTCGCCACGCTTGAGTACCTGATTGTCTAAGCTGGTGTGCCTGCGCACATTGATGTTTTTCCATCCGGCATCCCTTAATCGGTTGATAAAACCGCGCATGATGTTTATTCTGAGCATAAATAATTGATTTATTTCTGTTGTTATTCGATTTACTGCAGTACAATTTGTTTTACAGTGATCGTATTCTCATTCGGGCTGTTGGATGTAAGGGATGTACAAGTCATCACCGCTCCATTATTTCCATTCCCACTTTCATCATTTGCATTGCCATTAAATGGCCACCAACCAATTAATCCGTCACTCGGAATGTAAGACGGAATGCTTTGTGTAAAGCATGGAATTGCAGTGAAGAGTATTGAAATAAGGATGAGTACTTGTTTCATTTTCTGAATTTTGCACGAAGGTAGTTTGTGTGATTTTTTCTGTAAAGTTCATTTAAGTCCAAATAACAGAGGTGCGCTTACTTTTCTATCAACCATAGCGGCATTTCATACTTTTACGCCATGCCCAAGAGTCGGATTAAGCCCAATGCCTTTGATTTGGAAATGCTTGCAAATGCCTTGCAGGATAAGTTTGGTGTAGTAGTCACCGATAACCGATCGTTGATGCAATTGCTCAATGAAATTCAACGGGCAGGGTATAAAACCGAATTGGGGTGGAATACCTGGAGAAGATTGTTCGGACTGATTCGCAATGAACACTCACCCAGTATTACCACACTGAATATTTTATCAGATTTTCTTGGATTTCAATCTTGGGTTGATTTTTTGCAGCACAATTCACTCGAAAAAGAAAGAGATTTTCGTCACCGCTTCGGCCATTATGTAGCCGGAAATACTTCTGTTCCTGATATCAAGTCTGCTTGGACCGAATTGGGGCCGAGTGCTGCATTTTACCGTTTTCTGCAACAGTGCCTTATTGTAGGTGCCTCACATGCAGATACTGAAGTTGTAAAAGCCATTTACCGTGAAGAGGAATGGTTCACTTTTTCTGTCGAAAAGAAAGAAGCTGCATTTGAGGAGTTTCAGTTGCATCAGTTAATGGGGATTTATTGCTTTAAAAAGGCCATACCCGGTTTTGCAGAAGTGCTTTGTATCATTCCAACAGCCCTGAAAAGGGTTCTGCAATTTTGTGTGCATTATGGAATTGAAGCTTCATCTTACATGATTTGCTTCGAAAAAGCATATAGCCTGAGTTTATTTGCTGAAGAATCAGATTTTGCCAATTCTGTATTGGCATATCATGGATTGCTGACCAATGATGAAGAGCGTTTTTCGGCCTATGCAACGCGCTTGATGGATTATCAGGTTAGTGCAAAACATTTGCTGCCTGCAGGTAGAATCCGCGTTATTCATTGGGCTAATGTTCATTCAAAAGCGGTAGTCTCCGATGAAAGCATTAACTCTATTGTTTATCAGGATTATCTCATATTTAAAAATGTGGCGAAACATCTTGATGCGTTTAGTTTTTATTTGCTTTATATTATTCGATATCTCTATCACAATAAACGTTATGCGCTTGCTGCAGCCATTTTGCAGCGTTATTACCCACACGGACCATCCGGCATTTCATTTTGGTCAGGTGTAGTTTGGAACCGTTTGCGCATTTACATCGCTGGTGTTTATGCGCATTGCAACCAACGCAATGAAGGCCGCGAACAACTGCTAAAGGTTCGATCAGAATGGTTCGATACCTTCCAGTTTCCTATTGATAGTCATGATTATCAGCAGATAAAAAGTCTATATGCTGAACATTGATTTACATCACCTGCGTTTTTTAAAAGTTACGCTGTCTATTTCCTCGTCTCTTAATGCAGCAGGATGAATCAATAGTATTTAAAAGAAATGAATAAGTGATCATGTCCGCATCAAGAAAAGCCCACAGACCCGAAACTGCGGCCGGGCGGAGCCAGAGCCGCGGTGCAGGGGCGAGGCCTTGCAGCAGAAAGCGCGGCCGCGGCCGGGAGCCTGTGTAGTACTGGAGAAGCTTACCCGCGGCAACGCCCAAATACCGCAAAACCGGGTTTAGCGCAAGGCCACATCGGGTTGACTGATGAGTAAGCGCAAGTGGTTGCTGAGTACTTTGAGGCCGGGATCGTATGTTTCGTTGTTGGTGATGATGATGTCGGCACTGTCGCGGTAAGGCCTGAGGAAGCGATGGTAAGAGGGCATTACGTGGTGCTCCCACTGGTACATTACGGTGTCCTGGTCGTAGCCCCGCTCATCGCGGTCGCGCCGGAGCCTGCGCTCGAGCTTAATCTCCTCGCGGGCATCGATATACACCCGCAAATCGAGGGCTTCGCGGATTTCTTCGTAATGGAAAATAAACAAACCCTCCATCACGATAATCGGCGCGGGCTGCACCACAATTTGCCGGGCGGTGCGGCTGCTATTATTAAACGTGTACTCGGTAATGTGCAGGGTTTCGCCGGCCGCGAGCCTCTGCATGTCGCGGAAAAAAGCCTCCCGATCGATCGAGGTGGGCAGGTCGAAATTGATCTGTCCGTTTTCGTCAACCTCCTGAAACTCCTTGGGCTTGTAGTAGTTGTCTTGCGAAACAATACTGATTTTTCCTTCGGGCAGCGACCGCAGCAAATGCTTCAGAAAAGAGGTCTTACCTGAGGCGCTTCCTCCGGAAATTCCAACGATGTATGGGCTTTGACTCATTGGGGCGCTAAAATAGCCTTTCCGCTCCAATAAACCTTATTGAAACATGGCGGCACTGCTGATTTGCATGTTATCGACCGGATTGATGCAGAATACCGGAATCTGCGCGGGATTGGCAATTACGTTTTGCTCGTCGGGCGCGGTGAAATACTCCGAAAACTTGGTTTCCTCTTCGGTCATGAGCATGATCATATCGGCCTCGATCTGTATGGCGTGATTGATAATGTCTTTGTAAAAATCGGTTTTTGCCGGGGCATGTGTTACCTCAAACCGGCAGTTGTGCTCGCTCAGGTATTTCTGGGCAAAGGCGAGGTTGGCCTCCACACCACGGGCGAGGAATTCGTCGCTCTCCGTTTCGGCCAGTATATAAAAGGTGCAGTTGAGGCGCTTGTGCAGCTCGGTTGCCCAGTTTAGCTTTTGGCGGCTCTCTTTGGTGAAGCCGAGTGGAAGCACCACTTTACGGTAACCGTTGTGCGGTATTGGCCTTTGCTGCACCACGAGGAATGGAATCTCGCCCGAGCGCACAATCACGCGAATGGCGTTGCTGCCAATAATTTTTTGGATGCCTTTCACGCCATGCGTTCCCATCACCACCAGCGCGGCAGGCAGCTCCTGGGCCAGCTCGCCAATCACATCGTAAATACTGCCACGGCGTACGGTAGCAGTCGTGGTAATGCCGGTTTTGGCGAAAAACTGCTCAGCCATGTTCTGCAGCTTGGCGAGGGCTTCCTCTTCTTCGAGCTCTATTTTATGATTGGAGTCGAACAGCCCCTTGTTCACCACATGCAGCAATGCGATGGGTTTGCCAAAGAGTCGGGCCATTTCTGCTGCATGGTTGAGGGTGTTTGGGATGATTTCGGTGAAATCGACCGGTACGAGGATGGCCTTGGACGAGGCTGTATTTTTCATAAAGGATATTCCTATTTTTCGCCGCGAAAAGTAGCAGATTCTTCCGTTCATGCCTTCAGCCTCCTCAAAAAAGATTACCGAAACATCCGAATTGCGGGGCAATCCGCAAATCATCAGGGCCTGGACCATTTACGACTGGGCCAACTCGGTGTATCAACTCAGCATCACCTCGGCCATTTTGCCGGCCTATTACAGCGCCGTGGCGGCGGGTGATGCACAAGGCATGGTCGACTTTTTCGGCTTTCAGGTGGTAAATACCTCACTCTACGCCTGGGCTGTTTCGGCCTCCTTTCTGGCCGTCGCCCTGATGTCGCCGCTGCTCAGCTCCATTGCCGACTACACCGGTCGCCGCAAAGCTTTCATGCAGTTTTTCACCTGGCTGGGCGCCTTGTCGTGTATGGCCTTGTACTTTTTCACGCCCAAGAATCTCGAGTTCGGCATTCTGGCCTTCACCCTGGCCGGCATAGGCTATTCGGGCGGTTTGGTGTTTTACAATGCCTGGTTGCCCGAAATCGCACCGCCGGGGCAGGAAGACCGCCTCTCGGCCCGTGGCTTTGCCTTAGGCTACATTGGCGGGGTGGTACTCTTGCTGTTCAACCTGTTCATGATTCTCAAACCGGAGGTGTTTGGGCTCATTAAAAATGGGATGGCTGCACGCATCAGCTTTGTAACGGTGGGCATTTGGTGGATTGTTTTCGCCTCCTATACCTTTTACCACCTGCCCTCGAGGCTGCGCAGTGGCGAACGTTTGCGCAAGCCGCTGCTCAATGGGTACCGCGAGCTCCGCGAGGTCTGGAGGCAGTTTCAGGCCAACCCGGTGATGAAGAGGTACCTCGGCGGTTTCTTCTTCACCATGATGGCCGTGCTCACCGTAATGTACATGGCCGCCAATTTTGGCAAGAAGGAGCTGGGGCTGGAAGACAGTGTGCTCATTCCAACCGTGCTCATCATTCAACTGGTAGGCGTGCTCGGAGCCTTGTTTTTTGCAAGGGTTTCGGAGCGCATCGGCAACATCAGAACGCTGCTCATCACCATCGGTATTTGGATTGGCATCTGCCTCTTTGCCTGGGTGGTTGAAACGGCAGCCCAGTTTATGCTCCTGGCCGCGGTAGTAGGGTGGGTGATGGGTGCAGTTCAGGCCCTGGCCCGCTCTTCCTGGTCGAAGCTGCTGCCCAGCCAAAGCGACAATACCGCCTTTTTCAGCTTTTACGATGTGGCCGAAAAGATGGCCGTTGTTAGTGGAACCTTCTTGTTCGGTTTGCTGGAGATGCTCACCGGCTCGATGCGCGTTTCGGTAGTAATGCTCGCGATTCTGTTCGTGTTGGCGGCCTTTTTCCTGTGGCCGCTGCGCGATGTGGCGAGGCTGGCGGGGACTAAAAAGTCGTCTGCAACCTGAGATTAATTAATCGGTTGGTGAGGTAATTCGGAACCCCATACAAGCGGTTGGTTACGTCTTTAATCCACAGATAAGACACGGTATTGTTCACGCCCAGCAGGTTAAACACCTCGAGCGATAGGGTGAGCGACTTGATATTCTTCAGCCAGGAGTCTTTCGGAGCGGGCTTGTTGGCGCTGATAAAATGCTTGGTAAAGCCGATGTCGACGCGGCGGTAAGGTGGAATGCGCAGCGTGTCTCTGTAGCGGTTCAAATCGGGAGGCCCCATGGGCAGCCTCGACCCGAAAATGAGGGTGATTTGCATGCTGAGGCTCTCGTTGCGCGGCAGGTAGTCCTGGAAAAATAAACTAAAGTTGAAGCGCTGGTCGGTTGGGCGCGGTATAAAGCCGGGCTCGCGCCGGATGGAATCAGCGGCGACCGAGTTGGCCGTAAAGCCCGGAATGATGGCTTCACCTTCGGCATTGAAATAGTCGTAATAGAAGTCGTTGCGGATGTCTTCGCGGGTTTGCATAATGCTCATGGAAGCCCAGCTTTGCACGCCTTTCACAAATTCGCCGTTCACCTTCATGTCGAGCCCCATCGCATA
>CANHCM010000145.1 GCA_947459155.1 Bacteroidota bacterium
AAAAAGATTAAAAACGTTTCCTGCATTTCTTCAGTTTTCTTGTAAACCCCTGAAATGCAGCAAAAAAAATTCCGAGCGCACGTTTTCAAGCGATCAATAACAAGACATCATATAAAACTTGACAGCTTTTTTGGCCATGAGGGTTGACTACTTAGCCTTTGACCTTATTCGTTTTAATTCGGGTTCTAAGGCCATAGCAGCGTCGTTCTGCCGGCGTCAATCCTATTCAGCGCTCCAGCTCACACCCCTTTACCGGAACCTAAAATGCGGTTGATGTCCCGCACCATGCGGTCGAGCTCTTCGGCCGAATCGCGGATGGTGACTGTTAAATCGCGGAACTCCGCCGGAAGGTGTTCATCGCTGAGCATAAGGTCGACGCAAGACATCAGTCTGGCCAGTGGAGCGCGCACCTTGTGTGAATGAAAGAACGAGAACTCGGTAAGCTGCTGGTTGCGAATGAGCAGGTTGGTCTCATGTATCTTTCGTTCGGTAATGTCGAGCATGCCGCCGATCATCCTAACCACCTTACCCTGATTGTCTTCAACGGCCCAGCCCCGATCGTAAATGTGGGCATAGGAGCCATCCTTTCGCTCAAAGCGGTACTCGGCGGTCCACAATTCAGCGCCCCGCTTGGCGGCATCTCTTAAGCTGTTCACAACACGCTCGCGGTCTTCGGGATGAACACGGTTTTCCCACCAGGAGAAGGCCGTTTCCCGGCCGGCTTCGGGGTAGCCAAACTGCTCCCTGATGCCCTCGCCCCACCACAGCTCGTCCGACTCCACATTCCAGTCCCAAACAGCATCGTTGGTGGCCCTCGAGATCATTCTGAAACGCTGCTCGGCCATCTGGAATCGCTCCTGAAGGTTCACCTCATCGGTCATATCGATGCCAATAAGCCAAAGCTTCACTTCCTCCGGTAAGGTGTCGGTGCGCTTGCGAAAGAGGAAACGAAAGTGCTTCACCTCATCTTTGGCATTGAGGTGACTTAGCATCATTCCAATCTCATGGTCGCCGTCTCTGGCCAGCAAATCGCGGATAATTTCATCCGCCTCGGGCTGCTCAAACCAATCGGCCATGGCCAGAACTTTGCCTTGCATACTCGATTGGGATTTGAGCAACGACTGCTCTGCTTCGGTGTTCCAACGCACAACCTCAGCATTTTCATTCAAGCCGATCAACAACACGGGAAATTCCTGTATAACCCGCTCTACTATTTCAATTACGTTCATAAGGGTAGTAATGGACGAATAGGATAAGGATGATTCGGTTTGTGATGGGGTAAATATAGTGATTCACCCCTAAGTTGATGAAGGTCCAAAACCAGTTTGCGGCGTCTACAAAAAGAAAAAGTCCCGGCATTCACCAGGACTCTCCTACAATCTAAAAAACAAAAATGGAATTACAGTTTAGCTGCCGCAAGCTTCGCAGGCATCGGGGTTGTCGAGCGAGCAGGAAATCTGGCTTTGCATATCGCCACCTTCCACCGCTACCACGGCTACCTGTGCTGCTGCATTTACAGGCACTTCCGCTTTCACCTCCACTGCGGCGTTCACCACCGGCGAAAGGGCTTTTTCTGCTTGCGTTTGAACGGTAAACTTGATGGCATCGGCCGCAGCCTTGGTCCGCAGGTAATACATACCTGTCTTCAGGCCGCGCTTCCAAGCATAAAAGTGCATGGAAGTGATTTTCGCCATGTTGGGCGACTCCATGAAGATGTTCAGCGACTGCGACTGGCAGATGTAAGCCCCGCGATCGGCCGCCATATCAATGATGGTGCGCTGCTTAATCTCCCACACGGTTTTGTAAAGCTCCTTAATGTTCTCAGGAATTTCTTCAATATCCTGAATCGAGCCATTGGCGCGGATAATCTTGTTCTTCAGGTTCTCGTTCCAGATTCCCAAATCCACCAGATCGCGCAGCAAGTGCTTGTTCACAATCGGGAATTCTCCTGAGAGTACGCGGCGGAGGTAGATGTTTGAGGTGTAAGGCTCGAAACACTCGTTGTTACCTAAAATCTGTGAAGTTGAGGCCGTTGGCATTGGCGCTAACAGCAAGGAGTTACGCACGCCATATTGGGCCACTTCTTCCTTCAGCACATCCCATTCCCAGCGGTTGCTTGGATTAACGTTCCACATGTCGTACTGGAAAACACCTTTCGACACCGGCGAGCCCGGGTAGGTTTCGTAGTGACCTTGCTCCTTGGCCAAATCTTTCGAGGCCGTCATTGAGGCGTAGTAGATGGTCTCAAAAATCTCGCTGTTCAGCCTTTGAGCTTCTTCGCTTTCGAAAGGATAACGGAGGAGGATGAAGGCATCCGCAAGACCTTGCACACCAATACCAATTGGGCGGTGGCGCAGGTTTGAACGCTCAGCTTCGGGTACCGGATAGAAGTTGTTGTCGATGATTTTGTTGAGGTTCAGCGTAATTTGATACGTAACCTCGAACAACTTCTGGTGGTCGAACTTGCCTTCGTTGATAAAGCGGGGCAAAGCAATAGAGGCGAGGTTGCATACCGCCACCTCGTTTTCGTCGGTGTACTCGATAATCTCCGTGCAGAGGTTCGACGACTTGATTGTGCCGAGGTTCTGCTGATTGCTCTTGCGGTTTGCCGCGTCTTTGTAGAGCATGTAAGGCGTTCCGGTTTCGATCTGTGCCTCCAGAATGGCCGCCCAAAGCTCACGGGCTTTCACTGTTTTGCGCTGACGGCCCTCGGCTTCGTATTGCTCATAAAGGGCTTCGAATTTCTCGCCCCAGCTCTCAGCAAGGCCTGGTGCTTCGTTCGGACAGAACAGGCTCCAATCGCCTTCTTCTTCCACGCGCTTCATGAATAAATCGGGAACCCAAAGGGCATAGAACAAGTCGCGGGCGCGAACTTCTTCCTTACCGTGGTTCTTCTTCAAGTTGAGGAAGTCGAACACATCGGCATGCCAGGGCTCAAGGTAGATGGCAAATGAACCTTTGCGCTTTCCACCGCCTTGGTCAACATAGCGGGCGGTGTCGTTGAATACACGCAACATCGGTACAATACCGTTGGAGGTGCCGTTTGTGCCACGAATGTAAGAGCCGGTAGCCCGCACGTTGTGGATGCTCAATCCAATACCGCCGGCACTTTGCGAAATTTTCGCGCACTGCTTCAGGGTATCGTAAATGCCTTCGATGCTGTCGTCCTTCATCGTGAGCAGGAAGCAGCTCGACATCTGCGGCTTGGGTGTTCCGGCGTTGAACAATGTAGGTGTGGCGTGGGTAAACCAGCGCTCCGACATCAATTCGTAGGTTTTGATGGCCTGAGCGATGTCGTTTTTGTGAATCCCAACGGCCACGCGCATCAACATGTGCTGCGGGCGTTCGGCCACCTGTCCGTTAATCTTCAGCAGGTACGACTTTTCCAGGGTTTTGAATCCAAAATAGTCGTAACCGAAATCGCGGTCGTAAATGATGGTGGAGTCGAGTTCTGTCGCGTTGTCGCGGATGATCTCATACACATCATCGGCGATGAGCGGCGCATGCTGTTGGGTTTTCGGATCAACGTACAGATAGAGGTCTTTCATGGTTTCGGAGAAAGACTTCTTGGTGATTTTATGAAGGTTGGAGATGGCAATCCGTGAAGCCAACAGGGCGTAGTCGGGGTGACGGGTAGTCATCGAAGCCGCAGTTTCGGCGGCCAGATTGTCGAGCTGCACCGTGGTAACACCGGGGAAGATGCCTTGAATGACCTTCATGGCAACGCTCACCGAATCAACATGGTTAGGGTCTAAGCCGTAGCAGAGTTTCTGAATACGGGCGGTAATTTTATCGAACTTAACCGACTCTTGACGGCCGTCGCGCTTGATTACGTACATGGGTTGTATGGGGATGGTTGGGTTAGGAATAAATCAGAAATCTTCGTCGAAACGGATGGTGTTGGCTTTTTTGTCCGACATCACACCGGCTTTCTGGTACTCAGCTACTTTCTTTTCGAAGAAATTGGTTTTGCCCTGAAGCGAAATCATTTCCATGAAATCGAAAGGATTGCTGGCGTTGTAAACCTTAGAGCAACCGAGCTCAACGAGCAAACGATCGGCAACAAACTCGATGTACTGGCGCATAAGTTCGGCGTTCATACCGATCAGTTGAACCGGCAGGGCATCGGTTACAAATTCCTTTTCAATCTCAACAGCGTGGGTGATGATTTCCAGCACGCGCGATTCAGGCAGCTTGTTGAGCAACTGGCGGTAAAGCAAACAGGCAAAGTCGCAGTGCAGTCCTTCGTCGCGCGAGATGAGCTCGTTCGAGAAACTTAAGCCCGGCATTAATCCACGCTTCTTGAGCCAGAAAATGGAGCAAAACGATCCGGAGAAGAAGATGCCTTCTACGGCGGCAAAGGCTACCAAACGCTCGGCGAAACTGCCTTTTTCGATCCAACGCAGTGCCCAGTCGGCCTTGCGGGTAACGGCGGGAACGGTTTCGATGGCGTGGAAAAGACGGTTTTTCTCGGTGCTGTCTTTGATGTAAGTGTCAATTAACAGCGAATAGGTTTCAGAATGGATGTTCTCAATCATGATCTGATACCCATAGAAGCAGCGGGCTTCAGGGTATTGAACCTCATTCATAAAGTTCACCGCAAGATTCTCGTTTACGATTCCGTCGCTGGCGGCAAAGAAGGCCAATACGTGCTTGATGAAATGACGCTCGTCATCGTTCAGGCGCTCCGCCCAATCTACCAGGTCGGCCGAAAGGTCAATCTCTTCGGCAGTCCAGAAGCTGGCTTCCGCTTTTTTGTACATCTGCCAGATGTCGTCGTGCTTAATGGGAAAAAGCACAAAGCGGTCTTTGTTCTCCCGCAGGATCGGTTCGTTTTCTGTTACCCCTGCGTTAATCAGCGGGTCGAGTTGTACTTGGGTGAGTGGCTCCATGAGTATTTTTAAAATATTGAATATCAGCGCTTTGCATTTTCGTTGGCGGCGACTCAGTATCAGGCTCAAACCAAAAGGTTAGAACTCAGAGGCTTACTGAGAAATCGTTCAGGGAAAATGGCATCACAAAAATCGACGGGGAAACGTCCCGCTGCAATTCGTTTTTGTTAACATTCACCTGCACTTATTCACATCAGGGTTGAAGCCTTAGAGAAACGGACGAAATCACTAAAAAGTGCCCTGAAGGCCGAAAGCTAACTGCGTATGTGAAATCGAGTTATGCACAAGTTATTCGCCTAATTAACCGAGGGTTAAAGGGCTTTTAACACTTCCTTGAACGAAGAATTGTATATGCCCGTTTGGAAAGCTTCAGTGGTTTTGATATGCACCATCAGCGGGGGTTTCCACCCAGCCAGGCCTCGGCGGTCTCTTCCAGCGCGGCATACCACGATTCGCCATAAGCCCTCACCAGGCCATCTTTGAGAAACCGATAAACAGGAACCCCCATTTTTTGTCCGCATACCCTCGCCGGCGCACAAATGTTCCAACGGTGGTAATTCAGCGCCTCGGTGCCATCGCTGAGCTTCAACACCCGAATCGGGTAAAGCTGGCAGGAGAGCGGCTTGCGAAACGCTGTTTTTCCGGCCTTCCAGGCCAGCTCTACACCGCAATGAGCACTGCCCTTTTCGTCGAACACGGTGTAAGCGCAATGCTTGCCTTCGACCAGGGGAGTAACGAGATCGCCATCGCTGTCGATTTCGAAGGCGCCGACCTCACGCAAAACCGCCCGACCCGATTCGGGGAGCAAGGGCAGCACCGCGTCGAGCGCTTCTTCGAGCTCGCCGGGTTCATCCTCGCGCAGCGGCGCCCCTGAATCGCCCTCTACACAACAAGCACCATGGCAGGCCGAAAGGTCGCACACAAACTTTTTCTCCAGCAGGTCTTCCGACAGCAATACGTTTCCCACAGCAATCATGCGGCAAAGGTAAAGCGATTTATCCGCTCCAGCCTCGAAATTTTCATGCTTCGAAGGCTTAATTTTCCTAGGTTTGCACCCAAATTATCTGCCCTATGGCCAAGTACGATAACATGGAGTTCGAAGACCTCCTTTTTGAGGCCGACGACTTGATTCGGGACAATAAAATTGCGCAAGCGGTAAGCCTGCTCGAGAGCATCATTTCCCAGGCACCCGACTACGGGAAAGCCTACAACCACCTGGGCTGGGTGTACGAGACCAAACTGCGCGACTACGAACGGGCCGAAACCAACTACCGCCAGTGCCTCGCCTACACGCCCGAATACCCGCCGGTGTACCTAAACATGGCCATTGTACTTTCCACCCTTGGGAAATACAAAGACCTTGAACACCTGCTTAAGCAGGCCCTTACTGTGCCGGGCATCGACAAGGCCGCCATCCACAACGAGTTCGGCATTCTTCACGAACTCTGCCTCGATTACAATGCAGCCATCGACAGCTTTAAAAAGGCCATTCAATATTCGCTCAACGACAACAACGTTCAGACTTACATGAAGTCGATCGAACGCTGCCGCTCGAAGCGCGATTACTTCACCCACAACTAAACAGTCATCAGGCCGATAGGCCCCCAACCGCAAAACTTAAATCTTAACCACGATTTCCAACCCCTATGATTTCGCCCGAAGAACTCTTCAAAAAAGTAACTGCTCACGCCAAAGAATATGGTTTCATTTTTCAGTCGTCGGAAATCTATGACGGTCTCGGTGCCGTTTACGATTACGGCCAGAATGGCGTTGAATTGAAGAACAACCTTCGCGAATACTGGTGGAAATCGATGGTGCAAATGCACGAAAACATTGTGGGCATCGATGCCGCAATTTTTATGCACCCTAAGGTGTGGAAGGCATCCGGACACGTTGACGGCTTTTCCGACCCGATGATCGACAACAAGGACTCGAAAAAGCGTTACCGGGCCGATCAGCTCCTCGAAGAGCAGATTGAGAAGTACGAGAAGAAGGGCAAAACCGACAAGGCACAGGCCCTCAGCGCCGATATGAACAAGGCGTTGAACGACAACGACCTCAAGGCCATGTACAACCTCATTGTAGAGCACGAGATTGTTTGTCCGATCAGTGGAACCCGCAACTGGACTGAGGTACGTCAGTTTAACCTGATGTTCAGTACCCAAATGGGT
>CANHCM010000146.1 GCA_947459155.1 Bacteroidota bacterium
GGGAAAGTCTTTACCCGCGAGGATATTCTGAAAAGTGTTTGGGGCGATGACGTGGTGGTTGGCGACAGAACCATCGATGTTCACATCAGAAAACTTCGTGAAAAGCTGGGAGATAACTACATTCGCACCATTAAAGGTGTAGGTTACAAATTTGAGTTCTAAAGTTCCATTCTTCCAAAAGGCCAATACCTCCACTCCACGGAGCTTGGCGCTGTTCCTCAGCGTGTGGTTTGCTGCATGCGTGGGTATTTTCGTGGGTTTAACCGAATATCTCTTCCATAAGCACTACACGATATGGGTGCCGGCGGTGGTAACGGTTTTCACCTTCGTGTTGTCGTTTTTCCTTTTCCAGTACACCGTAGAGCGCTTCATCTACCGGAAAATCAAGGTCATTTATAAGAACATCCACCAGCTCAAACTGAAGAAAGGACAAAAGCCCAAATCGGTCGATTTGAATACGGACATTATTGCCGCCGTAAATAAAGACGTAGAGGCCTGGGCGAAAGACCAAAAAGAAGAAATCGAGTACCTCAAAAACCTCGAAAACTACCGCCGTGAATTTTTGGGCAATGTGAGTCATGAGTTAAAAACCCCCATTTTCAATATTCAGGGTTATATCATGACCTTGTTGGAAGGGGGCCTCGAAGACGATAAGATTAACCGAACCTATTTAGAACGGGCCGAAAAGAGTGTGGAGCGGATGGTGAATATTGTCGAAGACCTTGAGATTATCACCCAGTTCGAAAGCGGTCAGCTAATCCTGCACAAAGAGAAATTCGACATTGTGGAGTTGGCCCGCGACACCATGAGCAGTATTCAATACTCGGCCGAAAAGAACAATGTTCGCCTTGTATTCAAGGACCATTACGAGAAGCCCATTTATGTGAAAGCCGACCGGGAAGCCATTCAAAAGGTGATTTCGAATCTGTTGGTGAATTCCATTAAATACTGCAAGCCAAGCGGAATCGGCGAAACCAAAATTTCGTTTTACGATATGGATGAAAACATCCTCATCGAGGTATCCGATAACGGAATTGGCATTGCGCAGGAACATATTCCCCGACTTTTTGAACGTTTCTACCGTGTCGATCGGAGTCGTTCTCGCGAAATCGGCGGCACCGGCCTTGGGCTTTCCATCGTAAAGCACATTATCGAAGCCCACAACCAAACCATTAACGTTCGCAGCACCGTTGGACTGGGCACCACCTTTGGCTTCACATTACAAAAGGTAAAGTAGGCCCTACATTAATGGCCGTTTTGTTCAAGGCTTTCCCGCTTAACGCGGGGATGACATTAGCGTTCATTGGTTTAGCGCATTCTGAAATCCAAGTAGGCGGAGTAGCTGCGAAACCACCTTTTTGCCCACAACCACGCACATCCTAACCGTTGACGACATGAAGAATCGTTGCGCTTAACTTCGCCTTGTCGCCTTGCATCTGATGCATTTATCTGGCGATGCTGCTGTGCGGTCTGACTTTTTTAGTAGGCCCTAACTAAGTCGGAACGGATTGTCATCCAAGCGCAGCCATACCCATTGAAACCATCTTGTTGAGAAAGCCAGGATTGTGGCCATTATAGCCGAAAAGCATGTATTTGTTTGATTTACTGTAACATACACCTATAAAACATCCCTCATCCCGAGCATGCAGCGCTACAGATTTTGAAAAAAATCGACAAGTGTAATTTTTCTTAAACCTCGTGCATTTTTATTCATAAATCACTGAATATCATCATTATAAAATTGAATGACATCGTAGTCTCAGGGGTCAAATAGGTAGAAATACCTAAAATTTAACATGAACGACCGAAACCTTACATATTCCCCGGCGTAACAGAGGGCATACTAACCTTAACCTTTTTTTATGAAAAACAAATTCAGAAATCTAACCTGCTTTACTGCAGCACTTGCCGGACTCTTGTGGGCCGGTTTAAGTACAACAGTAAATGCACAGAGCCAACAGCTTTTGGGCGCTCCACTGCAGCAGCAGTCGACCCGTCAGTCTGCCGGTAGTCAAACTCCTTCGGAGGATGACATTGTTGTTCCCGCGGGAGTGAACCGCATTTCTTACCTGCACAGCTTGTACAACAGTCCACAAGCGATGAGTGTTACTCCACAGGTTGCTCCAAATCCGAACATGCCTACTTCGCTTTTGTGTCAGGATTTCCGGGTAATCTTCGTATTGGATGAATCTGGTTCTATCGACAACAGCGAATCGCAGCTTGTTCGTCAGGGTGTTCGTTCCTTGGCTTTGGCTTTGTTGAATTCGGGTGCCGACTTGCACATTATCGAATTTGCAACAGAGGCATCGGTGATTAATCTTGGAGGTTCTTTGGTAACGCCAAGCTTCATCAATAACCTTAACCTTTACCTGGGCAACAACAATAACAATGCGGGCAATCCTGGCTTTAACGGTCAGCGCTACCGCACTTTTGCCAATGGTTGCGACGGTCGTACCAACTGGGAAGCCGGTTTGATCGCAGCTCAAGGCATTGCTGCCGACCTGGTGATTTTCTTCACCGACGGTAACCCAACTGCTTACAATGTAGCTTCGGGCGGTAACTGCGCAAGTGGAACAGTGGCCATTGGAAATGGCAATGGAGTTCCAAACTTCCCTGGCTTCAGCCTTACCACTGCATTGAACAACGCCATTGTTCAGGCTAACGCAGTAAAAGCACAAGGCAAACACATGTTTGTTGCGGCTGTTGGCGATGACTTAAACCTGAGCAACTGCCAAAAAATCTCTGGTAACGACGATTTCGCGGTAAGCAACAACGTATTCACTGCTGATTATGTAGTTGGTCAATTCGAAACTTTGGCCTTCCAACTGGAAGCAGCTGCCAACAACGTGTGCGGAACAGAACTGTCGATTTCTAAAACAGTGAATGCTCCGTCGGCTTGCGTTGGATCACAAGTAACCTTTAACATTTCGGTAACCAACACCGGTGGTGATTTCAACTTCACCGCTGTGAACACTCGCATTCAGGATGTATTGCCATCAGGCTTCAGCAACCCACAAATTGTGGCTCCAGCACCTGTAGGCGCTTCGTTCTCAGGAAACACCCTGAACTACACTATTGGCGATCTTCCAGCCGGTCAGTCACGCAGCATTAGCTTCACAGCCACTGTATTGGTTCCTCCTGCTTCTTTTAACAACGTGGCTACCGCCGATGCTAACAATGCAAACCTTGTTTCTGATGATGCACCATTTACTCCTGACTATGCCGTAACCACCGTAAACGAAACCGCTTGTATCAGCTACACCTGGTTTGGTACAACTTACACCTCATCTGGTTCTTACGAGCGCACTTTCAACAATGCGAACGGTTGTCCACAAAAAGAAATTCTCAACCTGACCATTACTCCACAGCCTGCCCAACCACAAACTGCTTGCTGGGAAACCGCTACCTTCAACGCATCAACTTGTTCTTGGGAGGTAACCGGAACTCAGCCTCAAGCTCCTTCAACCACTTGTTACCAAACTGCTACCTTCAATACATCCACTTGTTCTTGGGATGTAACAGGATCTGAGCCGGCTGCTCCAAGTACAGCTTGCTACGAAACAGCCAGCTTTAATGAAGTAACTTGCTCATGGGATGTAACTGGCTCAATGCCTCCAATGCCAGTAATCGAGTCGTACCAAACAGCTACCTTCAATGCGGTAACCTGCCAGTGGGACGTAACCGGAAATCCCCCAACTGAAGGTTGCTACGGTGCCGAGGTATGGGCCTTCAACCAAGGTAACACGAAGTCGGGAGGAGATGTTCGTCCTGAACGCTCAATCGCAAACAATGCTTTAGGTGCACCAAACGGACAAACTCCGGCAGTTTACGCTCCTATTCAAAACTTCGTATCACTTGGATTTGGCGGATCAATCGAAATTCGTTTTGAAAATCCAATTGCCAACGGTCCTGGTGCCGACTTGAAAATTTGGGAATCTTCAGCAGGTTCAAACAACGAAACTGCTTCAATCTCTGTTTCTCAGGATGGTTTAGGATACATTCCTGTAGGTACAATCACCATGGATGGCGAGGTTGACTTTGCTTCTGCGTTTGCTGATTATATTCAATATGTGAAAATTACCGACATTACTAACCCTGCTTCATGGGGCAATAGCGATGTGGCTGATGGTTATGATGTTGACGCTGTTGAATGCTTACACGGTGCTTACCAAATTCCTAATCCTCCTAGTTGTTCAGCAGTAGAGTATATGGATTTCATCCAAGGACCTGCAAGCGACTTGTTAACACCTGTTGCTGCTGCCCGCTCTAACCCAATGGAAGCTTTAGGCACACCAGAAAACAGCGATGCTGTAACTTCACCTGAGAACAACAACTTCGTAAGCCTTGGCTTCGGTGGTTCAATCGTGTTGAAGTTTGCTTACCCCATCAAAAACGGCCCTGGCGACGACATCTTCGTGGTTGAAACAACCTTCAACAGCGCAAGCGCAAACCGTTGCAGCCGTTACCCAGAGCGCATCCGCGTATTTGCTTCACAAGACAATTGCAACTGGGTTTACCTCGGCGAAGACTGTCAAGACACTTACTTCGACCTCAAAGGTTTGAACTGGGCACAGTATGTAAAATTGGTAGACGTATCTGATCCTACAGCCTTCAATGGTTTGGTAGATGGTTATGACCTCGACGGTGTACTTTGTCTCCATGGCGAAGAAACCAACCCAACAGCGACTGAGCTTGTATTTGGTTCTGCACAGGAAATTATCGACTACACTCCAGGTTTGCGCAAAAACAATACTCCTATCGTAGCCAACCGTCGTGTACCTGCCAACGCCCTTGGCATGCCACAAAACACAGATGTAGTGAACTTCGTAGCCCTTGGTTTCGGTGGTTCATTAACCGTGAAGTTCGACTATGTAATCTTCGATGCTCCAGGTGCTGATATTCACATGGTAGAAACCACTTTCGGTAGCGCTACCTGCGCTTCTTACCCTGAGCGTGCACAAGTAGAAGGTTCACTGGATGGCGAACACTGGGTGATGTTGAATGAGAGCATCTGCCTCGATGGTTCAATCGATGTTGCGGCTGCCGGTGCAGTTCAGTTCCTCCGCATCACCGACCGTTCTATGGCTACTCAGTTTGGAGGTTCGGCCGATGGTTACGATGTAGATGGATTTGTAGTACTGCACTCTTGTGCTAGCGCTCCTGCTCGTCTTGCCGATCCAAATGCTGATAACGTAAGCGTTGCCGACGAAGTAATCTCCAGCACAGCTTATCCTAACCCATTCGATACTGATGTTCAGTTGAGCATCAACACCGGAGATCAGGATGATGTGGTTGTAATCCGCGTGATGAACAACCTCGGACAAGTAGTAATGACCAAGCGTCTCAATGTAGTGCCTTCAAGCGAAATCGTTGAAACACTTAGCTTACAAGGTCTGCGCAGCGGTATCTACATGCTCAATGTAGAAACCAACAATGCGGTAGAAACCATCAAACTGGTGAAGAAGTAATCGCAAAGGTTTAAACTTAAAAAGCCCGCTATCAGCAATGGTAGCGGGCTTTTTCATTATTTAATCGCACACTTGCGTGGATGGCAATACGATAAACTGAATGCATCCACTTATTCTAAAAGCGTGATGTCATCCTTTAGGACAACCAAAACTTGCCATTCAAAGGGCCGTGGTGTTTATTGTGCGATGACTATTTTCTGCACCGAGCCGGCCATCGACAAATAATACACGCCCGGAATTAACGTGGAGTTCCAGGTTGTTTTTCCTTTTTCTACCTGAAGTTCCAGCACTTTTCTGCCGGTAGCATCGCGCACCTGCATGGTACCTTTTCGGGCCGAAACCAGCGTTATCGTGGAGAATGAGGGTGATGGGTTGGGGAAAACCGAAAGTTGAGGCTTGCTCAAAACACCATTTAAACCAACCGTTTGCAAAACAATCGGCTCCGAAATGCCACTGCTGCACCCATTGAATGAGGTAAGACTCAGCGTGTAAGAGCCAGTATCTGTGGGAACGAATACAGCCGAGGTCGCGTCGGGAATGGGTACACCGTTTTGGTACCAGGTGTAAAGGTATGGACCGGTAATGGAACTCTCCAGACCGGCATCACCGCTGCTAAAGAGGATATCTGGCGTTGGAGGAGGAGCTTCAAAAGTAACATTGATTGGCTCAGAAGTAGAAGTACCACAGGGGTTTGTAACGGTAACCTGGTAGATTCCGGGCTGGTTCACCGAAATTTCCTGCGTGCTAGCATTGCCGGGTGTCCACACAATGCCCTCGGTGTAATTGGTCGATAAAGTGATGGGGCTTCCTTCGCAACCAATGGGCTCACCAAAGATGATTGGAGATTCAGGAGTTTGACCTTCGAAAAGGTTGAGGTTTGAGTTAAAAATCAGGTCGCCCGAATTGGCGTCGTTGCTGTTGCTGGCGTTGAGTGCGGCATAAAAGGTAACCTGACCGGAGCCGGCAGCCGGGGCAATCCAATCGAACGACCAAACCCTTGTATTGGGCTCGCTCTCGACTGAACCGGCTGCGGTGTGCGTTAAATAACGACCGTTGCCGTTGAGTTGGGTTCCTGTTGAGGCAATCATGGTTCCGGCGGTAGCCCCGGAAGTCAGTTGGGGCGAGATGCTAAATCCAAACTCGTTTCGTCCGGCCACCGTGATGCTCACTGTAATGGTGTAGGTTTGTCCGGGCGTGTAGCCGCAGGCCGGAACATTGCTGGTAATCATGCCTTGCTGGAAGGTGGTTCCTGTGCCTGAATGGCAACCCCCATTCTGGCTGGCACAGGTGCGGGCGTTGTTCTCGTTGGGCGAGCCAGTGTAACCAACCGGTGCACCGGAATTGTTGGAATGCGCCTCCGAAAAGCGCAACGATGAGGCCATCTGCACCACAAGAAGAGCGCAGCAGAGACGTATAAAGTGTTTCATGTTGGGTAGTGATGAGTCTGATTTGGTCAAAGCTAAACAAACCATAATTCAAGGCTCCCGCAATTCTTTTGATGTTTTTAAGAATGAATTGTTCAATCGATATCTATCGGTTAAACAAA
>CANHCM010000147.1 GCA_947459155.1 Bacteroidota bacterium
TACAAACAGCGATCTGATTTAAGTCGCGATCTAAGCGCTGTTGGATTGGGAAATATCGTGAGCGGGCTGCTTGGAGGTTTACCCATGATTGCGGAGGTAGCGCGCAGTTCGGCCAACATCGCCAACGGAGGCCGCAGCCGCTGGGCAAATTTTTACCATAGCGCCTTTCTGCTTCTGTTTGTGGTGGTATTGGTGCCTTTCATTAAAATGGTGCCGGTGGCCGCCCTTGCCGCAATGCTCATTTTTGTGGGCTTTCGGCTTGCTTCGCCCCGCGAATTCGAGCATGTATTCCATGTTGGTCGCGAACAATTGTTCATCTTTTTAATCACCATAGTGGCCACACTTGCCACCGATTTGCTGCTGGGTATGGCCACCGGAATTCTGGTAAAATTCATCATCCACAGTGTAAACGGAGTTCCGGCCTCTTCGTTCTTCAAGCCCTTTCTGACTATGCATGTTGACGAAGCTGCTAAGAAATACCGCATTGAAGTGGAAAAGTCGGCCATCTTCTCCAATTACATTGGCTTTAGGAGGCAACTGGATCGCATCCCGAAGGGACAAACCATAATCATCGACTTCGAAAAAACCCGATTGGTGGACCACACGGTTATGGACAACCTGCAAAAGTTTAAAGAGCGATACGAAGGTGAAGGCGGTTTTTTTCAACTCATCGGATTGGAAGAACACAAGGCTTTATCAAAACACAAACTGGCAAGCCGTAAAAAGAGAAGCTACCATGAAGTCAATCATTAGCATTTTACTCGGCTTATTGATATGCCAGTTCGTTAATGCTCAGTTCGATCCCCAATTTGGGAACGGTAATTTACTGAAGCTTAACGATGATGGAAGCCACTACCTGAAATTTAGTTTAACCAATCAGATTTGGCTTAGATGGAATGAAAGCAACCCGGGTAGTCTAGTCGATGGAACACCAATGAATCAGACCATTGATGTGGGAATTCGCAGAAGTCGCATTCAGATGTTCGGGGCTTTAAACTCACGATCATTTGTGTATATGCAACTTGGCATAAACAATTTCAATGCATTAAGTGATAGAAAAAGTGGCCTGTTCTTTCATGATGCAATTGTCGAATACACAGTTTTCAAAGACCGTTTGAACATTGGGGGTGGCCTTACAAATTGGGTTGGTATTTCGCGACTGAGTAATGCTAGCATTAGCACCTTTCTCCCGATGGATAGCCCAATTTTCCCATTTGCTACCATCGATGCCAGTGATCAGTTCAACAGAAAACTAAGCATTTACGCCAAGGGAAAATTGGGGCGCTTGGATTACCGCCTCGAACTTACCGACCCAATGGAATTTAGCAAGTCGCCACTGTATAGTGCATCCCGGCCAATTGGCAGTCAAGCGAACTTTGCCACCGGAGCGCCTAAAAAGCAAACTCAAGCCTACTTCATGTGGCAATTTGCCGAAATAGAGTCAAACCTAACCCCGTATCTCAATGGCTCATATCTCGGAACAAAAAGAGTAATTAACCTCGGTGCCGGATTTGCCTATCAACCTGAGGCTATGTGGTATAAAAATGACTTGGGAGATACCTTACGAAACAACTTGGGAATTGCAGCAGTTGACTTTTTCTTCGATTCTCCGCTGAATAAATCTAAAGGCAATGCTTTAACCGTATACATCGGTTTGTTCAGCACAAATTACGGGAAAGGTTACTTGCGTAATCTGGGCATCATGAATCCGGCCAACGGCGTAGACTCTCTTCAAGCCAGTTATAATGGTCCGGGTAATGCTTATCCCGTTTTTGGTACAGGAAAATTGGCCTACACCCAAATTGGCTATTTGATTGGCCAACGACCGGGAAGAAAGCCAAAAGTTCGATGGCAACCCTATATCTGTGGTACCGTTGCCGACTATGATCGATTGAATGCGCCGATGATGATGACCCACGCCGGTCTGAATTTAATCCTCAATGCACACAATGCAAAGCTCAGTTTTGATTGGGAAAATCGCCCCATATACCTCCATTCAGATAGCGAACTATTGCAGCAAGTAACCAGAAAAAATGCCTTTTCCATTCAACTTCAAGTCGCCATCTGATGAAACTGAATTCAAGTAACCATGCGTCATTAGGAGCATTTGATGACGAAAAAACACTACAGGAACTAAGGCATTATTTGCCTGCTCAGGCTCCATTGAAGGACTTTATTCACCACAATACGCTTCATGCCTTTCAGGATAAGTCATTTTTTGCCGCTCTGCGGATGGCCTCCGATAGTCTTGGATACGACACCCAGCTGAGCATTCGGGAGTTTCGGAAGCTTTACCAACAGGGCAAAATCCGTGAAGACATCCTTCGAAACCAGGTGCGCAAAAACTTTCCCGGAGCCGACAGTGTGCGGTGGATGCACAATATGCTGGAAAAATCCTACCCCGAAAAAGCCTTCCCGGCCATTGGTCAGCTGCGTATGCATTGGAAAAAATCGGCGGGCATCGACCTCAATTCGATGGTGCATCCAATCCTGTTCCGATTGCTGTGCAGTTATCTCGACCAAGGCATTGCCATTCGTGCGTTTCCGGCGCATGAAAAGGGCTTTCTGGCCTCGGTAAGGCAAATGGAACGCAATAGCTACGTTTCCTTCTTTCAAACCAAAGAGATACGGCAGCGCTTTGTGGATGGCGACATTCAGATTTCATCGTTGTTACAACAACTCGTTGGCGAGGAACGCTGGTTTGAACGCTACCTCTTCGACCAACAATTTGCGCATCCGGGTTGGTCGGGCATGGTGGCGACTATTGAAAGCCATCCACACACCCTGCTCGACCTCCGAAAAATAAATCTGCACGACCTGGTTTGCCTCGAACTCCTGCTGGAACTCGATGCCGTAGTGGCCAAGTTTGGAAGCCATTTCAAACCTCTGGCACAACACCTGTCGCAAGAGCCGGAGCCACTTTGGCCAGACACTCAACCTGAGGAGCGCGACTTGGTACTGATGTGCTTTCAGGAAGCCCTTGAATGGTCGTATTTCGACGAGGTACTGGCAGGCATGCAGCAGCAGCTGAAGCGGCAAGAGCCTCAGCAAGGGGCCTCATTTCAGGCTTTGTTCTGCATCGACGACCGTGAATGTTCGCTTCGCCGCCATGTGGAGCAACTCGACCCACACTGCGTAACCTATGGCACTCCCGGATTTTTTGGTGTGGAGTTTTACTTCCAGCCCCAGGGCGGTAAGTTCTACACCAAACTCTGTCCGGCGCCCATGAAACCCAATTACCTCATCAAGGAAACCACAGGCAAGCCGGAACTCAAGAGAGACGCTCATTTTACCAAACGTACGCACGGTTTGCTGGGCGGATGGCTAATCTCGCAAACCCTGGGCTTTTGGGCCGCCCTGCGCTTATTTTGGAATATCCTCAGGCCCGGATTGAGTCCGGCCACGGCCAGCTCCTTGCGTCACATGAATGAAGTGGCGGAGCTTAGCGTGGAGCACCTGGACAAGAGCATGCGGGAAAACGGACTTCAAATAGGCTTTACGGTGGCCGAGATGTGCCAGCGCGTGGAGCAACTGCTCAAAAGTATTGGTCTGGTGAAGGAATTTGCGCCTTTGGTGTATGTGGTTGGACATGGTGCAAGCTCGGTGAACAATCCGCATTATTCGGCCTACGACTGTGGTGCCTGTTCGGGGCGGCCGGGCTCGGTCAATGCGCGGGTGTTCAGCTTCATGGCCAACCATCCTGAAGTTCGAAAGCAGCTTTCGGGGCGTGGCATTCACATACCCGAAACCACACGGTTTATCAGCGCTTTACACGACACCACCCGCGACGATATCGTGTTTTACGACGAGTCGGGTTTACCGAACAGTCATCTAAAACTACACCTGAAAAACGCCGATGTGTTTCTCGAAGCGCTCGACCGGAACGCCAAGGAACGCAGCCGCCGCCTTGAGTTGGTCGAAAGCAAGATTAGCCCCGAGGCCATTCACGAAAAAATGCGTCGGCGCTCGGTATCGCTCTTTGAGCCACGTCCGGAGCTGAATCATGCGACCAATGCCTTGTGTGTGGTTGGAAGGCGGGCGCTTTCGCGGCATCTATTTCTCGATCGGCGCTCGTTTCTCAATTCGTACGACTATCGCTTAGATGCGAGTGGTGACGCCTTGTACGGCATTCTCAAAGCGGTTGCCCCGGTTTGTGGCGGCATCAACCTGGAGTATTACTTCAGCAGGGTCGACAATGCCAAGCTTGGCGCCGGTTCGAAGCTTCCGCACAACGTGATGGGCCTCATTGGTGTAGCCAACGGCGCCGATGGCGATTTAAGGCCCGGACTTCCGGCGCAGATGATTGAGGTGCACGACCCTTTACGCTTGCTCATCGTGGTGGAGGCGCCGGTTTCGCGTGTAAGTGAAGTCATCCAGCGCGACGCTGCCACGCACGAATGGTTCCACAACGCCTGGGTTCACCTGGTGGTGCTGGAGCCCGAAACGGGAAGTCTGTTCAGATACACCGAGGCCGGGTTTGAGTCCTATAAGGTCATCACCACGCAAGTGGCCAGCCTGAGCCAGATGGAAGCGCTCTTTGAGCAAGTAAAAGACAATCTTCCGGTTTACCAAATTCTCTGACCCATGGAAAATCTCATGCTTTTATTGATTGGCATACCCTTGATTGGTTTTGCGCTGAGCCTGCTGGTGGCAGAACGCAACGAAGGATTGCTGTCGAAACTCGCCTTCGGAACTCTGGTTTCGCAGTTGCTGGTATTACTCCTGTTTTTGGGTTTGTGGATGGCTAATGGGGCAAGTCCTTTGAATATCAAGGAATTGTCGCTGTACGCGGATGACCAATACACCTTCCTGTTGGACTTTCTCTTCGACCGCATTGCAGCGGTTTACCTGTTTACGGGTGGCTTTATCGTGATGCTGGTAACCTTGTACAGCCGCTATTATTTGCACCGCGAGCAAGGCTACAAGCGCTTTTTCAATACCGTGTTATTCTTTTACAGCGGGTACACCATGGTTGTTCTGGCCGGCAATTTCGAAACCCTGTTTATTGGTTGGGAGATGTTGGGCATTGCCAGCTTTCTGCTAATTGCCTTTTACCGCGACCGTTATCTGCCGGTGAAAAACGCCATAAAGGTGTTTTCGGTGTACCGTATTGGCGACGTCGGGCTGCTTCTGGCCATGTGGATGAGTCATCACCTTTGGCACGAAAACATTACGTTTCTCAAACTGAGTCAGTACGACGTGGTGCACCATCAGTTGGAGAGCCACAGCTGGATTGGCGTATTCATTTCGCTGATGCTGTTGCTTACCGCTGCGGCCAAGTCGGCGCAGTTGCCTTTCTCCTCCTGGCTGCCCAGGGCCATGGAAGGCCCCACGCCCTCGAGTGCTATTTTCTACGGTTCACTTTCGGTGCACATCGGCGCATTTTTACTGATGCGCACCTGGCATTTCTGGGAACACCAAACCTCGATTCGGGTGCTCATTGCAGTGGTTGGAATAACAACCAGTCTGGTGGCAAGCAGCATTGCCCGCGTACAGTCGTCGGTGAAAACACAAGTAGCTTACTCGTCGATGGCGCAGATTGGGCTGATCTTCGTTGAGATAGCCCTTGGATTGGAGCTTTTGGCCCTCGTGCACTTTGCGGGCAATGCATTTTTGCGCACCTATCAGTTGCTTGTTTCGCCTTCGGTGGTGAGTTACCTCATCAGAGACCAATTTTATCATTTCGAGGCGCGCCGAAAAACCTGGGAAGATTATCTGCCCAAAAAGCTGGATTATGCCCTTTACATGCTGTCGATTCAGGAATGGAAGCTCGAAGGCCTGATGTACCGAAGCTGGTGGAACCCCATGAAACGCCTTGGCCGAAGGCTTCAGTCGTGGAATGTTCGGCGGGTGCTCCTGGTGTTTGTGCCGGTGTATGCCATAGGGCTTTTGCTTTCGGTGAACCGGGAGTTCATTCCTGAATTCCTGCATCAGAATTTGCCACTCCTCTACTCCATTTTTGCGGTGTTGGTGGTGATGAAGGCTTTTGCGGAGCGCCGCGACACTTTGCTGGCCTGGATGCTGGTGGTGCTCAACCATTGCCTGATTGCCCTGGCGATTTCGTTCAACGAGCATTTCTCAAGTAGTCATATCTACTTATACCTCAGCGGCATTTTAATTCCGGGTGCGGCGGGCTGGTGGCTACTTCAGCGGATCAAGCGCAAGGAGAACCCCGGCCTTGATCATTTTCATGGATATGCAGCCCGCTATCCGCGGATGGCCTTTGTGTTTTTACTGCTCTGTTTGTCGCTTTCGGGCTTTCCAATTTCGCCCACGTTTGTTGGTGAGGACTTAATTTTCAGCCATATCCGCTCTAATCAGGCCCTTATCGCCGGACTCAGCGCCTTGAGTTTTATTCTCAATGGTTTGGCAGTTATTCGCATTTATGCCCGGGTTTTTATGGGTCCGCGGGCTGGTCGTTTTTACTACCGCTCCGCGTGATGACTTTGACCATCGGGGCGAACGTATGGTTTTCCCCGATGGTTATTGTATCATCGGGCTATGGTTGAAGTCAGTTTTAGCCGAATTGCGTTGAGTGGGCTTCCCGAGCTGACGAACTAAGGGTTTGAAGGATTTGGGCCTCTCCGTGTTGATGAAACCGGGGCGCTTTAGAGAATGTTAATTTGCCTTGAAAAACCTTGCTCGAGCGTGATAAAGGTTTCGGTACGTTGAATACCACCAATGGGCTGTATTTTCTCGTTGAGCACTTCGCGCAGGTGATTGGTGTCGCGACATAAAATCTTGGCGAAGATGCTGTAAACCCCTGTGGTGTAGTGGAGTTCGACAACTTCCGGAATCTCCTTCATTTGTTCGCGCACATTCAGGTATGCCGAACCTTTATCGAGGAAAATACCAATAAACGCGCAAATGTCGTAGCCGATAACCGATGGATTAATGACCAACTGAGAGCCGGTAACTACGCCCATGTCGCTGAGTTTTTTCATACGCACGTGAATGGTGCCCGCCGAAACATCAAGCTGTTTGGCGATTTCGGTGTAGGGCACTACGGCA
>CANHCM010000148.1 GCA_947459155.1 Bacteroidota bacterium
AAAACCAATATCAGCGCAGGTTTCAGAATGGATTATCAGGATATTCGAGGCGACTTTCGATTCCCTGAAAACACATTCAACCATCGGCGAAAGCTTTGGGTGCCCAATCTAAGGGCTTCTATTCGGCAAAGCCTGATGGAAAAACTCAGCCTGAGATATCAACTCACCACTGGGTTCAGAGGTCCGCAGGTGTTCGACGAAGACCTGCACATCGACTTAGCCGGCAGCAATCTCCGTTTCATTCGGATGGCTGAAAACCTCCGCACGGAGCGATCGTTGAGTCAGAGTATCAGTGCAGAATACAACCAGCAGCACCAGGGCTGGTCGCAACGCTACGTGGTTAGTGCTTTCCACACCCGTCTCATGAATCCTTTTATAGTTGAAGGCCCTGTGGAGCAATCGGGCAACGTGCTCATCATGGAAAAGCGCAATGGGAGCGGCGCTCAGGTTAGCGGAATAAACGCAGAAGCGAAAATTAAAAAGCAAAACCATTCACTTCAAGCCGGCCTTACGCTGCAAAGGGCCATTTACCGGGAGGCTGAAATCATTTACGAAGACGAACAAAACACCCTCACTACCAATCAGTTATTGCGAACGCCCGACGTTTACGGCTACGTTCAAACAGCTTTCGACCTCGGAAAATCGTGGTATGCCGCGGCCTCGTTGGTGTATACCGGAAGCATGCTGGTAGCGCACATGACCAATACCGAAACCGGCTTCACCGAATTGAAAGTCACACCCGATTTTTGGGATGCAAGTCTTCGCCTGATGAAAAGTTTCGCCCTCAGCAAACGTTGGAACCTGGAGATTGATGGAGGCGTGAACAACCTCTTTAACCAATTTCAGCGAGACCTCGACATCGGATTTTCCAGAGACCCGGGCTACGTGTACGGACCGCTCCGTCCGCGCGCCTTCACCTTCGGCCTGCGCCTCAAATGGAAGGAATAGACCTAAGCCTTTTCAATCGCTGAAGATGTTTCTTGGCCTAAGTGCGTAGATTTACAACGTGAAGTACGCGACTATTTTTGATGCCTTGCAAGGATTGCGTTTTCAGTTTCTGAAATGGAGAATCCGCAATGTGAGCAAGCGCAACTTCTTGCTGGGCCTCAGTGTGCTTACCGGTTTGGTCTGCGGCTTCGCGGCCATCTTGCTCAAAAACCTGGTGCACTTCATTCAAGACTACCTTCAGTATCGGGTTCAGTTTCCTTATCACACCACGCTGTACTTCATTTTCCCCATGTTGGGCATCCTGCTCACTGCTTTGCTGGTAAAGCGGTTGCTCAAGGGACAACTGGGCCGGGGACTCAGTCCGATCATCGAAAACATCGCCCGGAAGGGCTCCAAAATCGAGCAGCACAAAACCTGGTCGCACGTCTTAACCAGCGGCGTTACCGCAGGTTTTGGAGGTTCCGCTGGACTGGAGGCGCCTATTGTGGTAACCGGATCGGCCATCGGCTCCAATCTTGGTATTCTGGCCCACCTCAATTACCGCGAACGAACGCTGCTGTTGGGTTGTGGCGCTGCCGCGGGGATTTCAGCCGTCTTCAACTGCCCGATTGCCGGCGTGATCTTCGCTTTTGAGGTGCTCCTCGAAGGCTTCAGTGTTCCGGCATTCATTCCACTGCTTCTCTCTTCGGCTACAGCTGCCGTTGTTTCACGCTTTTTCTTCGCCGACCGATTGTTTTATCTCATCACCGACAACTGGACGGTTAGCCAACTTCCTTTCTACACCTTATTGGGGCTGGCCTGCGGACTCGTTTCGGTGTACATGACACGGAGCACCTTGTTGATTGAAGGACGATTTAAACGCTGGAAAAGCCATTACCGCAAAGCCTTAGGCGGTGGCGCCCTGTTGGGCGGATTGATTTTTCTTCTCCCTACACTCTACGGCGAAGGGTACACATTAATCCAGGCCTTACTCAATGGGGAGTACGCTTTATTGCTAAGAAACAGCTTATTTGGAGAGATGGGCGACGGTGGAATGATGCTGATTCTGCTGGCCGGAGCAACAGTGTTGATGAAAGTCGTTGCAACCTCGTTAACCATCGCTTCCGGAGGAAATGGAGGAATCTTTGCGCCTTCACTTTTCACGGGCTCTTTGCTTGGATTCACCTTCAGCTTTGGTCTCAATTCAACCGGAATGGTGGCTTTACCCATTGCTTCTTTTGTAGCAACGGCCATGGCCGGAGTGCTTTCCGGCGTTGTGCATGCCCCACTCACCGGAATCTTCCTCATTGCCGAAATCACCGGAGGATACAACCTGTTCGTTCCGCTGATGATTGTGTCGGCCTCGGCCTTTTTCGTATCGCGCCTGCTTGAGCCCTACTCGGTGTACACCAACCGTTTGGCACGAAAAGGAATTGTCGGAACGCATCAAAAAGACAGTGCAGTGATGCGCGCCATTCGCCTGAAAAAGCTCATTCGAAAACCCGAATACACACTACGTCAAGATATGCCACTGGGTGATCTGGTGAAAATTGTAGAGCAATCGCACATCAATCATTATCCGGTGATTGGCGCCGACAAACAGTTTTTAGGAATGGTCGAATTAGACCGCATTCGGGATTTACTCTTCCGGGTGGAACTTTACGAAACAAAAAACGTTAGTGAGTTCATGTTTTTCCCCTCCGAAACTATACGCTGGAACGATTCTGCCGAATCGGCGTTCCATAAATTCGAAAAGGAAGGAGAAGAATGTTTGCCGGTTTTGGATGGGCTTCAATTCAAAGGATTCGTGTTTAAATCCGAGCTTTTGGAATCCTATCGACACAAATTAATCCGACAATCAAGAGAACTAAGCTGAAAAAACTACTTTTGCCTAAACGCCCCCAACATGAGTTTTAGCATCCCCGACGGCCAACTATACGATTTAAGTATGATTCGCGAAATCGCTCACGGGAACAACGATTTCGTCAAAAAAATGGTGCAACTATTCATCGATACCATGCCTCCGGCTTTATCCGAAATGAGGCAGCACCTACAGGACGGCAACTGGAATGCATTAGGAGCTGTTGCACATAAGATTAAGCCTTCAATCGACACGATGGGCATTGAACTCCTTCGTGAAGACATCAGAACCATCGAGCGCTACGGAAAAGAATCGAGCAACACCGATGAGCTTCCGGCTTTAATGGATAAGTTGGAAAGCGTACTTCAAAAGATTATGGTTGACCTAAAGGTCGAACTCTAATTTCTGCAATGACCAGCGTCCACCGCTAAGGTCATCAACCCATTACAAAAAAGATCTTTAGCTCTTCAAACGCGGAGGATTCGAGGAGGCCCCATCCATCGGGCTTTTCCGTTTGGCTTTCAGGACTCAGCGCCGAAGCCTTTTCTCACTCAGGCGTTAGGATTTACTTTACGCTAATCAGCTCCACATTAAAAATCAGGCGCGCTTTAGGCGGAATGAGTGGAGGGCGGCCCGTTTCGCCATACGCCAAATTATACGGGATTGACAGCAGGGCTTTTCCACCGGCATTCAGATAAGTCAACCCTTCGTCCCAACCTGGAATAACCATTCCAACTCCGAGACGGAACGAAATCGGTTGCCCTTTCAATACCGAGGAATCGAAAATGTCTCCATTTTCCAGGAAGCCTGTGTAATGTACTTCAACAGTTTTTCCTCGCTCGGCTTTGGCTCCACTGCCTTTCTCCAAAATACAATACTCTAAACCAGAAGCGGAAGTCTCTGTTTTTTTCCCTTTCGTAACGAATTGCTTAGGAGCAAAGTCCTTAATGACATCCAACACCTCCACCTCGAAAACCAGATAAGAACCTGCTGGAATTTTGGGCATTGGAGTATCGCCATACCCTAAATCCGGAGGAATCACCAATTTAGCCTTATCGCCTGTTTTCAATGAGAGTAAAGCCTGATCCCAACCTGCAATCACCTGGTTCATGCCCATCACAAACTCAAAAGGCTGATTGCGTTCTATCGAACTGTCGAACGGACGGCCATCGACCAATTCGCCTTTGTAGTGCACCTTTACCTTGTCGCCTTTAGCCAGCGATTTTCCCTTTCCTGCTTTCAATAAGGTAATTTTCAACCCATTGGCAGCGGTGTACTCTTCGTTCAACTTCAGTTTCACTGCCGATTGAGCAATACCAGAAGTGCAGTTGATTAATACTGCAATCAGGCAAAAGGCAAAAGATCTAAACATACAGCTAACTAATAAAGGGTTTATGAAACGAGAGTAAAGGAGCAATTACTCTGCTTTGATCAGCTCTACATCAAAAACCAGTGTAGAATGTGCCGGAATGGGACCCATACTACGGCCACCATAACCAAGGTTAGATGGAATAATGAGCTGCGCTTTTTCGCCAGGCTGCATCAATGAGAGACCTTCGTCCCAACCCGCGATGACTTGCCCGCGGCCTAACTCAAATACAAACGGCTGTCCACGGTCTACACTCGAATCGAACTTGGTTCCATTGAGCAAGTAACCTGTGTAGTGAACCGTGACTTTTTGCCCTTTCTTTGGCTTTTCGCCGGCACCGGGCGACTTCTGCACATAAATCAATCCGCTGGCCTGCGGTGCAGCTTTAATCCCTTTCTCTGTTAAATAAGCCTGCATCAATGACTTTTCGGCTTCGGCTTTCTGTTGCATTTCTTGCTGTTGTTTTTCAAGTTCAATTTTTCGGGCGGCTTCAGCTTCCGCTTTTGGCGTAATATTTAGCAAGCCAGCACAAAATAAAATTTCATCACCGGCTTTGTAGTGTTCAGGAAGTTCTCTAAACCCGGCCGACATCAATAGAAACGAGTCTCCGGGAACAATAAACTGAGCGCTGTCGCCCGCTTCCATTTGATACAAACCGGCAATCACGTCCGATTGAAAGGTTGGCTTAGGCAATATTAGTTTTAACGCTTTATCCTTGGGGTTATTTCCGGAGCTAAACAATAGCGAATCTGTGCTGCTTCCCTTACGGTGACGGTAATAACTCACAAACAATAACAATACGTCGCCCTCCTGAGGTTTAACGCCGGTTTTACCGCTTTTTACCTTACGCCAGGAGATGCCTTTTTGCAACTCTTTGAAATCGGCGCGTTTTACAGCGGGGCTTGTACCCTGAGCCACTAAGGCCAATGCACCCAACGCAAACGAGGCGCAAAAAATCCATTTCTTCATGATTATTCAGCTTTCATTAATTGCACCTCAAAAACCAAGGGCGAATAGGGTGGAATCTCTCCTGAACCGTTAGAGCCATAGGCCAATACCGATGGAATGATAAACATGGCTGATGTGCCTACATTCATCATCGAAACACCTTCGTCCCAACCGGCAATCACCTCACCCTTCCCAAGTGTAAAAGAGAATGGCTGTCCGTGATCAAAACTGGAATCGAATTTCTTTCCATTCAAAAGGTAACCCGTGTATTGTAAGGTAACCATTTGCCCCTTCTTGGCCTTAGGTCCCTTGCCTTTATCTTTCTCCACATAAATCAACCCACTCGCGGTAGGCTTTTGCGTAATGCCCTTTCTTTCAACATACTCAGCAATACGTGATTGTTCGCTGTCGCGCAAAGCATCCATCTCCACCTTTTGTTCGGCCGACATTTTCGCACGCAGGCCTGCAATCAGGGTTTTGGTCTCTTCTAAGGTTTTAAAATCGCGAATGATAAATTCGAATAGGAGCTCATCACCCTTTTTTACGCCGGGAGGCAATTCTTTTAACTGATTGGCCACAAGAAAAAACGAATCGGCCGAAACGATAAACGAAGCACTGTCGCCGAGATGAAGCATCGCTAATCCTTCCATTAAATCGCCTTTGTGCTTGGCCTCCATCAATTCGATAAACTTGATGTTTTCAGCATAATCCGGAGCCTCCTCAGAGGAATACATCAGTGAATCTTTTTTTCCTTCTTTACCCATCAACCAAAGCCTCATGTTGCAAAAGAGAATATCTCCCTTGTTCGGTTTCTTGGCTTTTTCGTCGTGCTTGTGAAGCGCAAAATGCAATCCGGTTTCGGTAACTTCAAAACCATCATGCTTACTTTTTGAACAGGCCGCCAATAACAGCAATGCGGCAAATGCTTTGAGCAAATTCATCTTTTTGATCAGGATCATCTCTTTTTCAGGGCTATCAATTCTATGTCGTACACAACAGGACTTCGAGAGGGGATTTTCGCATCGTCTCCCATCAGTCCGTGAGCGAGGTGCGAAGGTAAAATAAATTTGGCTTTACCGCCCTTTCCAAGCATTTTGATGCCTTCATGCAAACCGCTTTCTACGTCATCGCGATCGACGGTAAATGTTTCAGAACCGGTCGAATCAGAGCTGTAACACAACGTGCCATCCAACAAAAACACCTTGAAATTAACGGTGGCTAAATCTTCCGCATCGGCCAGAGGTTCTGCACCTTTCGTGTAAATATGATAGCGCAAACCAGTACCGGTTCGCTGCATGTCGAGTTGGTAACGACGCTGATAACTGTCGATGTCTTCGCTCTCCTTCCGAGCCAGATTTTGGTTTACCCGAATCAAGGGTTCTTGTAACTGCGACTGTTCAAGGGCACGCTTTTCATCAGGCCTGTTACGACACGACTCAAGAAAAAGGCCTGCAGCTAACAAACACGCCATCAAGCCTATATAACCGAATCCTTTCATGCTTTTAATGTCGATTTGTAAGTAGGAAGAATACTTAAAAAGTGCTGTACGGCTTCCTGAAGGCTACCCTCAAAACTACCACCGGCCGCGTTTTCGTGTCCGCCCCCATTAAAATGTTCGCGGGCAAAGGCATTCACCGAAAATGTCCCGACCGAACGGAACGAAATTCTAACCTTGCCTTTTCGTTCACTAAACATGGCAGCCATGGTTGTGCCTTTCAGGCTGAGGGCAAAGTTGACCAGGCCTTCCAGGTCGCCCTCTTCATACTGATGCTGTTGGAGAAGTTTACCCTCGGCAACCATGTAACTCACCCCAAGCTCCTGAAGTTGAAAAAGATGATGGCTAAAGACTTCGCCCCAAAGCTGCAGTTTTGAAAGCTTATTTTGGTTAAAGAGATGTTCATG
>CANHCM010000149.1 GCA_947459155.1 Bacteroidota bacterium
GCGATCCACACGGAAGTTCTCAGAAGAGTTCGCGTTCACGAAAAGGGTGTCGTTGCTGGCAGTTTGGAATTGCTCCTTTAGCTTGGTCATGTTGGCCATCAGCTCGGCGCGGTCTTCCGGGGTTGGACTTACCTGAAACACCACGTATTCGAGACGACGCATTTCGTCGTTTTGCTCAAATTCATGCTTGTGCTCGTCGTAATATTTCTTGAAATCTTCATCGCTAACCTTCACTGTAGAATCGGCCACAGTATCGTAGCGCTTCACGAGGATGCGGTATTGCGCATTGCGGTTTTTCTCTACGAAATCGCGCTTGGCGAAGGCCGTAGGAACGTAGATTGATTTTTTGATCAACGCGTAGTACTTGTTCTTTCTGCGTTGCTTCATCAAAGAGTTTTCGAACTGTGCCCACGATTCGCGGAATTTGCCATCAGGGTCATTTTCTTCGCTGAGCTGGGTTTTCAGGAAGCGGATCACGCGGTTGCGGTCGAACTGCTTGGTGATAGAGTCCTGAAAAATTGGAATTTGCTGAACCTGCGGATCAACATTGTCGCCTTGCACGAGGTCGAAGAGCTCATCTTCTGAAACCTGAACGCCTGCTTTGTCGAGCTCAACGTTGAACAGATATTCGTCCAGGTATTCGTTCCAGATTTCGTTGATAAGTTGTTGACGGGTGTTCTCATCCACACCGGCAGCATTCTGGTTGCGCTTGTAGCGCTCCTCGGCTTCAGTAAGCTTGCGGGCAAACTCTTCGCCCGACACGCTATTGCCGTTGATTTCACCGATTTCGTTAGCACTTCCACTGAAGATGCTTCTTCCGGATGACAATAAATCCTGTAATACGAAGGAGAGTAATGCAAGCCCGATTACTACAACAACGATAGTTCCGGCACGTGAGCGAATTCTTTCTAAAACAGCCATTTGAGAGGTTTGATCAAATTTATTTTCGGGCTGCGAATATACGTATTCTTGGAAAAAATCCTATTTCGTGTTATTCACAGCATGAATCATGATTATTGTTCAGGGTTTTTTGTTGGGGTTTGCCGGACCGCTGCGTTTACGCTGATAACGGCGTAGTATGTACATCGCAGTTGCTCCGGCAGCACCGAAAAATGGAATTCTCGAGGCTTCGAGTTGATTGTTGATAATCATCCAAATGCCTATTATCGCTAAAATTATCGCCACGGAAAGCCAAAACAGCTCCATAATGCGAAACATGGTGTTCTGATTCATTCTTTTAGGGTTACGATTCCTCTGATCTTTACTATACGGTAACTGCTGAAATCTTGATTCGATTCAAATCCATCTCCATAAATGACTTCCTCCGGTGAGGTGATTTTGCTAAACTTTTCGGAGTAGATCCTGCCCGACTTCTGATCCCAAATTAATTCTTCGGTATTGAGCTTCTTGCCTTCCTTGTTCCAAAGCTGAACATCGTTGCGGGCAATCATTTTATCTTGTTTGGTGTAGCTGATGGCATACCGTGCTTTAAGCTGGCCGCCATCGCTGCCGTCGGATTCGTAAAACAAAACCTGAATGCCTTCCGGAAACTCTACATATTCTTTTTCGCCGAGGTAGGTGTTTCGTCGCGGCGCCCTGATGCGCGACCTCAGTCGGGCCGAGTCGGAATACAGCATTTCAACATTTCGGGTCGAAGAAACAGGAAACAGCGTATCGCGCGTTTGCCTGCGTACCTCTTCCACATCGTTTGTGCAACCGATGCAAAAAACGCAAAGCAGCATCAGCAAAAGGCGGTACATCAATCGAATCGGGATTGAATAAACCAGCGGTCGTTGAGCGAAAAGGTTAAACTTACCCTCACAAATCGTTCTCTGATTAGATTCGGTTCTACCGCTCCGCGCTGGCCGGCTGTGATAGCCAGGTTAATCATGCTTCTGGCCGGCTTGCGATAATAAGTAGGCACCTCGATGGGTAATCCAAAGCCCAGCGTTATTCCGGTTTCGGGGATGGCTCTTCCGGCCAGCCTCAAATACCCGTCGGTGTAATAACCACCCAGTCTGTACGCGGCTTTGCGAATACCACTTCCTTTCAGATTCGCTCCCGGAACCCACTGTAATCCAGCCGATACCCGATAAGCAGAGCGCACCGAATCGCTGCGGCCAAACATACTGAAGCCATTCCAATCATGCATCTGATACTCGGCCGTGAAAAGCCACTTTTGCGAAGTGCTTCCCAGGGCAAATCCTGCGGCAAGCCGCGATGGCATCACGACATTCCCTTGTTCGTTGTTGCGAAAAAGGATGGTATCGCGAATGGTTCCAAAATCGGCAGTGCCAAAGAATGTTTCGGCTACATAGGTTTCGAAGGCTCTCACCGACATTTGTGGGGCATAACTTAAGCCTAACCTCATGTGCAGAGAGTCGCGCAGGGGCGCCTTGATTCGTTCCGCGGTGCCATCACCCGACAAACCACTGATCTTTTTGCGGTCTCTGAAGCTGTGGTGAAAGGTGGCTCCAAAATTCAAGTCATAACCTGAAAGCCTCGTTGATCCTGTAATGCTCGATGCCCGAACCAGTGAGGCCTGATCGGGGAAGGTAACCTGACTGCTGTAGCTCGTTCTTCCAAAAAGCAACCTTCCGGTGGCTCCAAGAGCCAGCTTGCGAAACAACATGAAGGAGTTGGTGAAACTTAAGCCTGAGAAGCCTCCGTTTCCTAAGTAGGTAAATAGGGTTTTTCCTTCCGGTGTGTCGGCCGCGGTGCTGTCGCGAAGGATAAAGCCGGTGTTGCTGATCGGATTGAGTTTGAACCCGGTATGCCATTTCCCTCGAAGTATCGGAATGGCCAGGCCTACACTATTGTAGCCCGCGGTGGTTCCCGTAGTGGTGCGTTGGGTGCTTTGGTATTCCTGCCAGGCTCCGCTCACGCCTCCTTCGAAAATACTCACGCCTTTCGACATGGTTACCAGCGAGGCCGGCTGCTCAAAATTGAGCACTGACGAGTCCTGAACCGCAACGGCGCTGCCACCAAGCGAGTGATTCCAGGCATTTCCGGGAGCCATCAAGTCGCCAAGCGCGTATCGGCCATAGGGCGATTGACTCAGGTTTTGACCGTTAAACTGCGTCAGTAATCCTGAAAACAGGAGGGCAAAAAGCAGAAATGAATTACGCATTCAGGGAGATGTAAATTTCTTGAAGCCCTTTAAGGGTAAGCCAGGGCTCCGAAATGAGCGTGGTTTTTAGTCCTCGTTCCAACAGGGCAATGTCGCCCCCGGTAACCACCACTTTGAGGTCTTTGTGTGTCATTTGATATTGCTCCAGTACGCCTTTAATTTCGGCCACCGTGCCGTTAATAACGCCCGATTGGATGGCTTCGCGTGTGTTTTTCCCGATGAGATAAACGGTATCGGTACGCTGGATAAGTGGCAAACGGGCAGTAAACTCATGCAATGCTTTGAATCTGAGATCGATGCCCGGGGAAATGGAGCCGCCAAAATATTCGTTGTTCCGGGTCACAAAATCGAATTTGATACAAGTGCCCGCATCGATGATAACCACCGGCGTTCCCGGAAACAGCTTGTTCGCCGCCACGGCGTTGGCTATCCTGTCGCGCCCCAAACTTTCGGGGGTTTCGTATTTATTGGTGATGGGTACAGCATCTCCGGGCTGGAAATAGGAGTAAGGAATATCGGCCCTTTTCAAAAAAGCTTCAAGTGCCGGTTGCCCATGCGCCACATTACTAATAAAGGCTCTGTCAGGATTCAAAGGAATCAGTTTCAGCAAGGCTTCCTCGAGCTCCGAAGCTTCTTCAAGTGGAGCACGAACCGCTTTACTGAGCTGTCCGTTTCGAAAAACGCCAGCCTTAATTGCCGTATTTCCAATATCGATGATTAAATTCACCATAGCGCGCAAAGATAGAATTTGCCTGCCTTAATATTTAGGGCCTGCTGAAAAAGTCAAAAATGCATAAGATTGGAGGCAACAAGGCGAAGCTGTATGGCGAATACTGCGAACTGCGGGCAACGAAGTAGATGATGGTTTTCTGGCTAACAAAATGAGTTTGGTTAAAACTGTTAAACTGCATTGATGTTGATCAGCAACGATCGAAACCCTTGCACTTGAATCGACTTGTGAACACGTAAAGCCTAAACAATAACTTCGTTTAGTGTTTTTCTGAAGGCCCGATTGAGTCACATATATGTAAACAAAAAAGACTACCGTTTCCGATAGTCTCTTTTTTGTGGTGCCTCCAGGAATCGAACCAGGGACACAAGGATTTTCAGTCCTTTGCTCTACCAACTGAGCTAAGGCACCAACCTTTAGCTGTTAAGCGGGTGGCAAAATTAGCATGTTTTTCTATTGCTCCAAACAATTTTATGAATTCAGGCTCAAACCCATATAAATCAGTCTGTTTCGTTGTTGATGCCATCATTTAGGAAAGCATTTTACCTTTGTTTCATGAAAGATTCAGCTTCAGATCTTGCGCTTTTTCGTGCGTATATCGAACGACTAAGTCCCATTTCGCAGCCGACACTCGACCAATTTCTGGAGCTGTGGTCGCCTTTGTCTCTGGGAAGAAAGAAGTTACTCACCCGGCAAGGTGAAACAGAACGCTATGTTTATTTTGTGCTCGAAGGATTGCAGCGCGCCTTTCACACCGATGATTCCGGACGCGAGCACACGGTCATCTTTTCCTATCCACACAGTTTTAGCGGTGTGGCCGATTCGTTTTTACTCGATACACCCGCTCAGTTTTCCTTAGAAACCTTAAGCCGTAGCCGATTTTTTCGCGCACCGCGGCAGGCTGTTTTTCGCTGCGCGGATGACTTTCCGGAAGTCCAAAAGCTACTGCTCAAAGCCACTTCAATGGCCTTGCAAGGTTCGCTCTTCCGTCAAATCGAACTGATGTCGTGTGGCGCCGAGGAGAAATTTCGAAGGCTCATCAGCCGAAGTCCGCACATGCTCCACCTCTGCCCGCAGAAATACCTCGCCTCCTATTTAGGTATGGATGCCACCACTTTTTCAAAGCTGATGGGAAAAATTGAACTCTAACCCGGAATAGGCGTGTGGAAATTTGTTTCGGCTCTAAAGTGCTTCAAACCAGAGCCCTCGATAGTCGAGGACCTATCTTCTCAAGCCTTAGCACCAAAAGGCTGCTCGAATCTAAGCTTCTGGTTTCTTTGAAAATTAGGCTTCCATGGTGCATTTAAAACGAATAATCAGGATTTCATGAAAATCATGGCGCAGACCAAGATTTTTCAGTTTGGGGAGTGTCAATTTTGCCCACATAACAATCAATGGTATGGCAACAACACAAGATACCCGGGAAGTTCTCACAGAAATTGAGCAACGATTTGAAGAGTTGAGCGATTTGTGGAGCCGGCTGCAGCAAACCCCACACGATATGCTCCTTCGCAAGCCTTCGGCCGATGGCTGGAGCGCCAACGAATGCCTAAAGCACATCAATAGCTACGGACGTTACTACTTACCGCTGTTCGATAAAGCACTGAAGGAGCCCTCCGTTCAGGCTAAAACGTATCGCGAAGGATGGCTGGGTGGCTTGTTTATCCGATGGATGAGCACTTCAGCCGAAGGCTACCCCGAAAAAACCATGAGTTCACCGCCCGGTCATCGACCCAAAAACAACCTGCTGGTGAACGAAACCCTCAGCGAATTCGCACAGCAGTACGCATGGCTGCAATCTTTAATGCCAATGGTGGCTCAACACGATTTGGCGGGTTCACGCATACCCATATCAATCGGAAAGTGGATTCGGCTGCAAATTGGCGATGTGCTACGTTTTTATATTGCCCACCACGTGAGGCACCTGCACCAGGCCTTGAGAGCCGCTCAATAGGCGCATGATAACTGCGTAAGCATCAATAAAAAAGCCGGTCTTGTGAACCGGCTTTTTCGGGTGGCTAATGGGGCTCGAACCCACGGCCTCTAGTGCCACAAACTAGCGCTCTAACCAACTGAGCTATAACCACCGTTTTGAGGGCGCAAATATAAGAATTGATTCGTTCCGTAATTCCCAGACAAAAATATTCTCCTATTTTTGCAGCTACTTTTGCGCGAATCTTGAACAAGCCCCCCTGAGTGCCGCATAGATTAACATGGGTTGTGAATACTTTTTCACTATCGCTCCCATAAAGCGTTCCTCCGCTTAGGAACGAATGTCTATTTTTATCCGCACTCCTTAAAATGGTATCCGACCTAATTATCACCCTCATTTTAGTACTGCTCAACGGCTTTTTCGTTGCCGCAGAATTTGCCATCGTAAAAGTCCGACAGAGTCAAATCGAACTCAAGATTAGTCAAGGCAACTCCATTGCCCGTATCTCCAAGCATATTCTTGATCACCTCGATGGCTATCTCAGTGCCTGTCAGTTGGGAATCACCCTCGCCTCCCTGGCCCTCGGTTGGATTGGCGAAAGCGTAGTAAACCGCATGGTGCTTTCACTCATGTATTCTTTAGGTTACTCCGGAAGCCCCGAAGCTTCGCACGCCATCTCTATTCCTATTGCCTTCAGTTTAATCACCATTCTCCACATTGTAATCGGCGAGCAGGTGCCAAAAACAGCAGCCATCCGCAAGCCATTGCCAACCACAATGCTGGTTACCGCACCGTTGCGCTTTTTTTACATAGTGTTTCTGCCCTTCATCTGGCTGCTCAATGGTTTGTCGATTTTCACCTTGCGCATCCTGGGTTTGTCGACCAACAACCACACAGAAATCCACACCGAAGAAGAGCTTCGTATGATTCTCACCGAATCGGAAGAGGGTGGGGCCATCAAGCCCTCTGAAAATGAGCTTATTCAGAACGTCTTCGAATTCGACGACCGAGTGGTTCGCCAGGTTTTTGTTCCCCGTACCCGCGTTGTTGCTCTCGATATCGAAGACGAACTCGAGAAAAACATCGATAAAGTGGTAGACGAAGGATACTCCAGAATCCCGGTATACAAAGACAGTATCGACAATATTCTGGGCATCATCCACTCCAAAGATTTGATCAAAGAGATGCGGAAAAATCGTCCCATCGA
>CANHCM010000150.1 GCA_947459155.1 Bacteroidota bacterium
GACCGGCGTTTTTCTCAAAAAAGGCATCGCCTCCAGGGCCGAATTGAATTTGCCTACAATTTCTATCCACCGAAACTGCAGAAGCATATTGCTGAGTCCTTCCAAAACCACCGGGTGGTCGTCGACAATCACAAGTTTAAGCGGCTGGTTCATCGGGCAGGTTAAATTCAATTAAAAATGAGGTTCCATGCTGCAGGCGACTTTGCAGATGCACTTTTCCGCGCAGGTATTCAACACGACTTTTCATCGTGTAAAATCCAATACCGGTCGATTTCTCCCACAGCTGCGGGTCAAATCCCCGTCCGTCGTCTTCATACTCTAAGGTGAGCAGCTGGTCGTGCATGCTCAGTTGTATCACGATTTGCTGAGCCTGCGCATGCTTGAGGGTGTTATTCGCCAACTCCTGCACCAAACGGTACACAATTATTTCGTACGAAGAGGGCAGCCGGCCTTCTATTCCGTGGTGCTCGAAATGAATTTTCGGACCGCCAGATTCTACAATACCCGCGCACAAGCTTGCGATGGCCGAAAGCAAGCCTTTCTGAATCAGAGCTTCAGGCATCATGTTATGGGCAACACGGCGCATTTCGCGGATGGCATCATCGAGCTGCCTTAACGAGCGGTCGAAAAGGCTGGCATGGTTAGGATTTACGATCAGATTTCCTTGCATAGATGAAAGTGAAAGTTTAACGCCCGAAAGTAGACTGCCCACCCCATCGTGTAGGTCTTTAGCTACACGACTTCGCTCATTTTCCTCGCCTTTGAGCATGGAGTCGAGAATGGTATTTTGTTTTTCTGTTTCGAGTCGTTTGATTTGTTCAGCCTGTAATTCGTTATTTTTTTGAATGAGTTGATTTTTGCGTTTCTGATTCCAATACAGTAAAATAAAGAGGAGAAGTCCCAACAATACAGCGGCCGAAAGGCTTATCAACAGCGCTCTTTGCTTCTCATACAGTTGAGCATTCAACTGATTTTCTCTGCGCAATTTTTCTAAAGCGATGGCTTTTTTCTCACTTTCATATTGTGTGGCCAGTTCTGCCGCTTTTTCATAGGCTTCGGCATTGAGGAGGCTATCGTGAAAAGCCGAATATAAGGCATGATTTAAATAGGCTTCTTTCCAATTTCCTTGTTCTACAAAAGCTTCCGCGAGACTTAAATGAATTTCCCGTAAAATTTGAAAATCTTTTTCCTGAGTAGCTCTTTTGTTGGCTTCTGCAAGTAATTCTTGCGCTTCATCGATTTTACCCAGCTTCAGTAAGGCCAATCCTTTCGACATTTGAATAGCTGTTTTCTGAGGACTATCGCTTTGTTCTTTCAGATGAAAAAGCGCAGAATCGGCGTATTGATTGGCCTTTTGATAGTTTTCGGAATCGAAATTCAGGGCACTGATATTTTGGAAAAAACTCAGCTTGTAATTTTTTTCTTCAATCCATGGAAATACGCTCAATGCTTTCTCCAGCGACCCCTGCATTGCTTTTAAGCTATCGAGTTTTAAATAAATTATGGCAGCATTGATGCAGGCATTGGCATAGGCTCTATGCTTATTCACGGCTTTCGAAAGGGCCTGCGATTCGAGGGCATATTTCAAGGCTTCCTGCAATTGGTTGGCGTCTTCGAACACCGAAGCCAGGGTAGAGTAGGTGATGGCCAGATTGAGTGTATCGGCCACTTTCTCTTGAATGCGCGCAGCATTGAGCAGAAATCGGGTTGATTTTTCCGGCTCATTCAACATGTAATAGGCATTACCAATGGCTTGCATGGCCTTTCCACGACCCAATTCGTTGTTGCTTGTCCGCGCAACTTCATAGGCTTTACTGTAAAAACCAATCGCCTTTTGATAATGTCCGAAATTGAATTGCAGTCTTCCTAAATCTACCCAAACCCGACTTTCCAGCGGCTTGTTGGGTTCCGATTGCGCTAGCTTAAGCGCCTGTTGGTAAAAGCCAAAAGCCTTCGCCGAATCGGTAAACTCATATTGAAAACCCTGATCCCGCAAACGCTCTATGCGCAAACTGCCGGGCGTGGTTGCTGTTTGTCCACACAACAATTGTGGATGAACAAGCACTGCAAGAAAAAATAAACTTACGAAAAGAAGCTTTGGGAGCATGGTTATTTTGATGCTCGCTAAAAGTAACCAAATCTCCAGTGTTGAATTGAAGAATCAACGAAAATCCCTGTTTTGGGGGATGACCATCTCACGCGAAGACGGGACTCTTGGTTCATTGTGAAGGCTTAATTCAGTTCTGTATCTGTCGGAGGCATTTGGGCAGGTTTGTTGAAGCATTGAAGGCTCTCAGGATCATCGCTGAGAACCTTTCTTTTTAATGTGGGTTTAATTTGAACAGTAGTCGGTAAAGCTACTTTTGTTTTATGGATATTTTAATAGTCGAAGATGAACCCAAGTTGGCCGCCTTTATGAAAGAAGCGCTGGAGAACATGGAATATTCGGTAGAGGTTGTGTATGATGGATTCATGGGCAGAAAGAAAGCGCTCACGGAACAATATCAATTGATTGTATTGGATATTGTGATTCCCTACATGAATGGCTTGGAGTTGTGCAAGGAGATTCGGACTCAAAATTCGGCCGTGCCTATTCTCATGCTGACGGCCTTAGGAACAACTGAAGATAAAGTAAACGGGCTGGATGCCGGAGCCGATGATTATCTGGTAAAGCCTTTCGAGCTCAAGGAGTTTTTAGCACGGGTTAAGGCACTTACCCGACGGGTTAAAGGATTTACCGAAATACACCGTGAATTAAAAGTGGCCAATTTAACGCTTAACCTCGATCGACGCTTGGCGTTCAGAAATCAGCAATCTATCGAATTAACCAGTAAAGAATTCGCGCTATTGGAGTTTCTACTCAGAAATAAGGGACGTGTTATTTCGAGAACTGAAATTGCCGAAAAGGTTTGGGACATCGATTTCGATACCGGAACCAATGTGGTGGATGTGTACATCAACTTTTTGCGGAAAAAGATCGACCGCGACTTTGAGCCTAAATTAATTCATACCCAAATTGGAAGCGGTTATTTTCTCGATATTCGTTAGCAATAAAGATTAGCCTCTTTAGCGCATTCAAATGTTTAATTCTATGCAATTAAGAACCCGGCTTACCATCATTTTTACGCTTATTGCCGGACTTATTCTCTTTATTTGTTCGATTACCATTTACGTTTTTTCAGCCCGATACAGAGCGGATGAATTTGAAGAACGTCTCCAGAAAAAGCTTACTGCTACAGCTCGTCTTTATGCCGACATTGATGAGGTAGACGCCCGTTTATTACGCATTATTCAGCAGCAGGAATTGGGCATTTTACCCAACGAGCAGATTACAGTGCACAGTCTGAAAGGCAAGGAATTATATCGCTCCGATGAGATTCATTATTTCGATGTTCAGCCCGAATTTTTAATTCAGGTGAAGCAAAACGGTGAACACTTTGAACAGGTGGGCATGTTTGAGGTTTATGGACGACTTTTCAGCGGCAAAAGCGGTACATTTATTTTTGTAGCCGGCGGATACGATAAATTCGGATACAGCAAACAGCGCAATCTTCGGCACATTCTTGTGGTGGTTACATTGGGCGGAATTGTTATTCTGGCCCTTGGCGGTTGGATTTATGCCGGCCGTGCTTTAAAGCCAATCGATTCTTTGATTAGCCAGGCTAGTGCAATGACGCCCGATAAACTCAATGTTCGTTTAGAAGTGGGCGAAACGCAAGATGAGCTTTCAAGACTCGCCCGGGTGTTCAATCAGCTGTTCGACCGAATCGAGGTGGCCTTCAAAGCTCAGAAAACCTTCGTAGCCAATGCCAGTCACGAACTGCGCACTCCCTTGACCATCATCAGCGGGCAGCTTGAAGTGTTGCTGATGAAAGAGCGAGCCAAAGATGATTACAAGGTGGCTGCGGAAAGCATTTTGGATGACATTCGACGTTTAAATACCATTTCTAACCGGTTACTGCTTCTCGCTCAGACCGAGAAATCGCCCGAAGAACTGCCGGCTACAGAGGTACGCCTTGATGAATTGCTGTGGTCGGTGAAATCGGAGTTGCGAAAAAGCAAACCCAACTACCGAATTAATGTTAGATTTTTAGGCTTACACGACAAAGAAGAAACCATGAGCGTTTTGGGCAATGCCCAATTGCTCGAAACCGCGTTTTTAAATTTAGCCGATAATGCCTGTAAATTTTCAAAAGACAATGCCTGTAATGTGGAGCTCGAATTTGCAGAGCATCATGTAGTTTTACGTTTTTCCGACAATGGAATTGGAATTCTGCCTCATGAAATGGATTTGCTTTTTCAACCCTTCTTCAGATCGTCAAAAGCAGTTCAGTTTCCCGGTCATGGCCTTGGTTTAGCCATGGTTAAAAAGATTATTGATGTGCACCGCGGAACACTCACTGTTGATTCCAAGGTAAACGAAGGCACCACCTTTCGGGTGGAACTGAAGCGCAATTTCCGCTAATTTATTCTCTAGGATTGATTTGCTGTAGCTTACGATTTTAAAGAGATTTTAATCTCATTTCAATGTGGTTTTAATCTATCGATGGAATTTTGTAAGCTGAATTCAATTCTGCATGTCAAGGTTTAGTTCGATATTCGGCTCAAACACAGTGTTCATCTCAGCAACAGTGTTGTCGGCATTAATTGCCTTATATCTTAACAATGAGCGTATTGAGCTTTCCGAGGATTTGAACGCAGAGCGCGCTCAAATGCAAAATACCCTTGAGGCCAAAGACATTCTCAATAAAAAGTTGATTAGTGTTACAGCCGATTTGGAGGATTTTAAAGCAGAGAATGCTCAATTATCCGGAGCGAATGCCGAGAAGGAACAAAAGATAAAAAGTCTGATTGCTCAGAAGAAACAAAGCACAGGTTGGACTGAAAAGTCATCCAAACAACAAAAAGAAATTTCCACACTGAAAGCTGAATTGATTCGTTTAAAGGAGGAAAGTTCAAGCATTGAGCAGGGCAGAAATACTGAGCGCATCAGCTTGCAAAAACGAATCTCCGAATTGGAATCACAATTGGCCGAGCTCCGGGCAAGACTAGGAGGAAACACCATCATCGCGGCCAATTATTTTCGCATTGAGGCGCTGCGCGGAAAAAAAGACCGACTAACCCGCAAGGCCTCCCGCGCTCAGCGAATATTGGTCTCCTTCCATGCGGGCGATGAACTCATGAAAGCGGCTCAATCGGGCAATCTGTACTTAACCGTTGCAGGGCCGGGAACCCAAAAATTAACCGCGGCCAATGCTGAGACGGTGGCCATCCAGCTGGGCGATAAACGAATGGAAATACCTGTTGTGGCTAAGGCCAAATTGCAGAAAATAAAAGAAGGCTGGCAAGAAATTGTGATGACTACTACCAGTCGTTTAAAGCCTGGAATTTACCAAGCTGATGTTTACAGCGATACACATCACCTGGGCGGTGCTCAAATTCGATTGGATTAAACCCAAATATCATATAGCCATGAATGCACTCACTATTGAAAAGGAAATGCTTCCGCTGCTTCCCCTGAAGCGTGTAGAAAAGCAAACTGCAACCGACAAAGGAATTTTACTGGCACGTTTGTACGAAGCAGTGATGCGCGGCAATACTTACAAAAGCAAATGTACCCTCTACATTCAAACAACAGAAGGAGTACGAAAGGTATACACAACCATCTGGCATGCCTCGGAAAGCCACATTTGCCTGAAAGGTGGCGTTACAGTTCCTATTCGATGTATTGTGGATGTAGAAATTTAAAGAAGAATGTGTAGGAAAACGTGGTTCGTTGGTTTGTCCACGTCGAAGGCCGGAAGTGTATGCTTCCGGTCTTCTCTTTTTTTGGCGGCTGTTTTCGCAGCCATGCAGCCATTCTGTACTTTAGTCATCTATGGGCTATAATTACCTCTGTCAAACAACATTCGCTGCACCCAAAAAGATTTTACAATTTCGCATTTAAGCAAAACCTATTTCAGTGTCCGAATTACCGACGGGCCTGTACACCATTCGTGTTGGACATCAGGTTTAGAAACTGCTGAAGCTGTATTTTTTTGCGAGTATTTTGTGCTTTACAAGCGTAGGGTTGCTTCTAATTATTTCACCAATAAATTTCGATCATTCCATATTAACTCATTGTAAAGTGCAGTGATATGGTGCTTTATTCTACCGTCGGGTAGAATATCGGTGGTCGTATGCGAAGGCACTTCTAATTGAATGCTTTGGGCCAGATATTCGTGATTTTCAATAATTACCCGCCAAAGTAAATCACTGTTTCCATGCTCGGTATTAAATCGAATTTGAATTTTTCTGTTATCCATGCATTCTTGTTTGCAGTGTAAAGATAAAACAAAGTCTAGGAAGATGAGTTGACTTCTTCCGCATCTGCTTTCTCACTTTGATTTTTTTTAGGGCGGCATTTCCGGCTGTCGCTACTCGCTTTGCACCTCCGTTCCACTGCGGTGCAAGAGCTCAAACAGACCGCTCCATCCGGGCCGCAGCCCACAATTCACCAAAATCTCCAATTTACCCTTCAACTACCTCTCTCGCTTCAGCGCTCACCTTATAACCCGCGAGAAGGGAACATGACCTACAAGCAAACGATCCACTTACATCTGTCCTCGACTATCAACCTAATTTAAGAAAGGACATTCCAAAAGAGCTTCGAGACCCTTCGTAGATTGCGCAAGGGAAGAACCTCAGGCTATGTTTGCCCGATAAAAATAAATCATTGTTGAACCAAAAAGGTCAACGCTATTTAGGGAAGGTCACCTTTCACCTTTTAACTTTCACCTTTTAACTTTCACCTTTTAACTTTCACCTTTTAACTTTCACCTTTTAACTTTCACCTTTCTTCTCCAGCCTCACATATTCCTCCTGTACTGTCCACCCACCTCAAACAAAGCATTGGTAATCTGACCCAACGAACAGTATTTTACCGCTTCCATCAATTGCTCAAAAATATTCCGGTTTTGTACCGCGGCATCCTGAATTTGTCCAATCAATGCTGCC
>CANHCM010000151.1 GCA_947459155.1 Bacteroidota bacterium
CTCATGTATTGCACAATACGCGACAAAAAAGCATCAAACAGCGAATGACTTTGCTTCTCGGCAAACGACTGCAATCGCCACCGCCAAATGCCTTCACCCACGATTACGGCCTTTTTCTGATCTACCGCATTGCTAAAGGCAATCATCGGATACTGAGTATCCACTGAGCCAATACGTTGACTAAACAGCATCGAAGCCTGCGGATTGAGCTTCAGCGCTGCATTAGGAATTTGCAGTGGCTCCAGCGTATTGAGCGAAGCCAACAATTCATCAGGCAAAGTAAATAGGCTGAAATCCTTGTTAAAGCGCGGCACCACATCATTAAATCCACCCCTGCTCGAATTGCTGATAATCACATTCTGATGGCGATTCAGCTCGGTGAGTTGCGACATTTGTCCAACCACAAACAGCACCGGTGTATTGTGGGTCTCAATTTCCTGAAAGATTGGAACAGCCAGGTTGTTTCGCGAAGGAAGCTGGTGTAAAATGACCAGGCTGTAAGGCTTTAGACTACCGCGAAAAGCGGATGCCATCTGCGTTTCAACCTCATAATTGTCGTTTTGCTGCAAACTAAATCGAATAGCCGCTACGTCGGGATGCGGGGCATCGGCCAGAATTAAAATCTTCTGACGGCTGTCGAGCACTTCTATGAAGAAATCACGCGAATTATTGGCCGTGGTGTATTCTCCATCAACCGTGCTGAGCACCGCTCTGTAGCGCTGAATACCCGCCGCCTCAGCCTTAAAGCGAAAATCGCATTTCAGCAGGAAGGAAGAGTTATCGATGTTGATATCGCGCCGCTCAAGTACTTTCCCGTTCAGCTCTATACTGAGCACGGCTTTCTTGCCGGCCAGCTTTCGGGCGTTTACAACCACTTCAACCGGAAAAGTATTGTTTAAGTAGGCCAATTGGTTGTGGTTCACCTGCTCAATCAGCAGATCGCGCTGCACGGCTGTGTCGCCAAAAGCAATGGTAAACACCGGCGCATTGAGTTCGTTTCGCGCGTACAAAGGACTAATGCCTTTGTTGAAAATACCATCGCTGGCCACCAAAACTGCCCCCACATTTCGATTGAGGTACAAGGTATTCAGCTGATTAAAGGCCGAAGCGATATCGGTTTCTTTGCCCTTTAACTGGAGCGAAAAACTGTCTTGCAAGGCCTCCGAAAAGCTGTATTTCTTGAATTCATAATCGCCTTCGAGCTTCGTTTCGAGCTGTTCGAGCGAGGCTTCCCAATTGCTCATTTGGGCCTTCGACTTGGGCGTGTTGTTCAGCGAAGCGGAGTTGTCCTGTAAAAGCAAAATGACCGGTTTCTCTACCGTTCGCGTCACAAAGCGTAACAGGGGCGACAGCAGTAAAAAGGCGAGAATGGCAATGGCTGCAAATCGTAGCGCAAACAGTACCCGCTTTAACCAAGCTGAGGCCTCCCTAAATTGGGCGTCGCGGCGGTATAAAAGCCACGCAAAGCCCAGTCCGCAAAGCAGACAGAACACCAAGAACCACGCAGGGTACTGAAATACAAATTCGAAACTCACTGCTTACCCATCATTTAAAATCCATTTAGCAACGCTGTTCCCCGGCCGAGATTGCTCAGGTACGCATGCCTCCGCATACGTTGATAACCTGTCCGGTTACGTAAGCCGAAAGGTCGGAGGCCAGAAAAACCGCCACATTAGCCACATCGGTGGTTGTACCGCCACGCTTTAATGGAATTTGTTCGGCCCATTGCTTTCTTACTTCTTCGTTCAATTCACCGGTCATCTCCGTTTCAATAAACCCGGGAGCAATCGCATTGGAACGGATGTTCCGCGAACCCAACTCCTGAGCCACCGATTTGGTGAAGCCCTCAATTCCTGCCTTGGAGGCCGCATAATTGGCCTGTCCGGCATTGCCGCCTCCACCAACTACCGAACTCATATTGATGAAAACGCCCTGCTTGTTTTTCAACATTGGTCTGATGGCCGCTTTCGTGAGGTTAAATACCGACTTCAGATTGGTCTGAATAACGGTGTCCCATTGCTCCTCACTCATGCGCATCAGCAACCCATCTTTGGTGATACCGGCATTGTTCACCACAATGTGTAAATCGCCGAAATCTGTTAACACTTGATTAACAAGGGCTTCAGCAGAGGCGAAAATGGCAGCATCCGAATGATAGCCTCTGGCCTTCACGCCGTAGGCGGCCAACTCGGCCTCTAACTCCCGGGCTTTCTGTTCGCTCGATAAATAGGTAAAGGCCACATGGGCTCCCTCTTCAGCAAAACGCAAGGCAATGCCACGACCAATACCACGACTGGCTCCGGTTACCAAAGCCACTTTGTTTTCCAGTAATTTCATAGACGTATTGAAAGCCCCAAACCTACAGGATTTCAAAAGAGATTACAACAACCCAGGCCAGCAATTATTCACAGCAAGGCCACAGCGATTTCACCCACATTTTGGCGCAGCGCTTTGTCATTTCACAGAATTTGTATTTTGCGGTGTCGTTACGACACTATTAACCCGATATGAATTCAGCACCACACACACTCGACGCCACGTCGCATTCGAAAGAACGTTCCATGACCTTTTGGCAAATCTGGAACATGAGTTTTGGCTTTTTAGGTATCCAATTCGGCTTTGCCTTGCAAAACGGAAACGCCTCAGCAATCCTCCAAAACTTTGGTGCGCACGTCGAAGAGCTTTCGTGGTTTTGGCTGGTGGCGCCGCTCACCGGTATGATTGTGCAGCCCATCATCGGGCACTACAGCGACCGCACCTGGAACCGTTTGGGCCGTCGCAAGCCTTATTTCCTCATTGGCACCCTGATCTGTTGCGTTGCCCTGCTGCTTTTACCCAACTCAGGAGCCTTTTTCATTGGCAAAACAGCCTTGTTTATTGGCGCCATGTTCCTCATGCTTATGGATGCCTCAATCAACGTGGCCATGGAGCCCTTCCGCGCCTTGGTCGCCGACAATTTGCCCGACAAACAACGTACGCTCGGTTTTTCTATCCAAACCTTTTTAATTGGCCTCGGTGCCGTAGCCGGAAGTTGGCTGCCTTACATTCTGGCCAATTTCTTTGGGGTATCGGCTTCGGCCCCGGCCGGACAAGTGGCCGATAACGTGATTTGGTCGTTCTACATTGGGGCTGTTGTATTTCTGGGTGCTATTTTAGTGACCATCTTGTTCAGTCGCGAATATCCACCGGCAGAGTATGAAGCGATCCATGGAAAGGCCGACCATTCTTCGGCCGGACTGATGGAAATTTTCGCCGATTTCAAGCGCATGCCCCGCACCATGAAGCAACTTGGATTGGTGCAGTTTTTCTCCTGGTTTGCCCTTTTCAGCATGTGGGTATTCACCACGCCGGCCATTGCCCAGCACATTTTTAAACTGCCGGTAAGCGACACCTCTTCCGATACCTTTCGCGAGGCCGGAGCCTGGGTGGGAATCATTTTCGGCGTGTACAACGGAATTTCGGCCATCTACGCGCTCATGTTGCCTTCAATTGCCGCCCGCTTCGGACGCAAGAAAACCCATGCCTTCTCGCTCATTGCCGGCGGCTTAGGACTTATCTCGATGTATTTTGCGCCCAACAAAGAATTCCTGCTTATCTCTATGATCGGCGTGGGCCTTGCCTGGGCCTCGATTCTGGCCATGCCGTATGCTATTTTGGCCGGCTCGATACCATCCGGAAAGATGGGCGTATACATGGGCATTTTCAACTTCTTCATCACCTTTCCCCAAATTGTGAACGGCGTATTCGGAGGCCCCGTTGTAAAAGCCATTTATAACAACCAGGCCATCTACGCGATTGTGCTGGCGGGCATTTTTATGATTGTAGCCGCCATCTCCACCTTCTACGTGCAGGATGCGGTGGCCATCAACATGAAAGACAAACGCTAAGCGCTCGATAGCCGAATTCCAGAAGGCTTTTTAGGTAAATTTTGGATGTGGGCGTTGCCGCGAAATCGGCCTCCTTCGCCCTACCTCAATTTCGTTCGCGGCCGCGCTTTTTGCTGCAAGTCCTCGCCCCTGCGCCGAAGCTCCGGGTCTGTGGGCTTTCCGCGCCAATCGCTAACGCATTAGGGCTTGGTTCATTTGTACAAACTGAAGCGTGGGAAAATCACCCATGATGGTTGGGTTTTCAGCATTAGAAGAATAGAATAAGCGCGTTTTATCGTGTTGTGAGATTCACACTGGTTCCCTATTTTTGGAATCGAATAAATCCAATTTATCGATCGGATATGCTTGATTATTTCGAAAACGAAATATTCGCCAATCCTTTTCAACAAGGGAAATTAAAATTCAAGGCCTTAAATTCAGGAGCAATGAGAAAAATACTTTTACTGCTTTCAATACTGCTGATCAGTATATCGGGCATTGCGCAAAGCAGACATATTTCTGAAACAACAAAAAAAATTGTTTATTCAAGAGACGGAGGAAAATGCAACTGTTGCGGCAGTTACTCCAATATTGAATATGACCACATCACTCCATTTTCGTGTGGCGGAGGCAACGATGTTTCCAACATACAGCTGCTTTGCATGCCGTGTAACAGAAGTAAGTCGAACAGCTGTACCTGTAAAATTCACAACAGAGTAGTGGGCACCAATTGCTGCGATACGAAAACCAATAACAGATCTACGGCTACTTCCACGCAATGCAGTGGAACCACCAAAAAAGGAAATCGATGTAAAAACAGAACAACCAATTCTAGTGGTCGCTGTCATTTACACTAAAAATAAACACACAAATAACCAGCATGAAAACCGCTATTCTATTTGCTACTGATGAAGAAACCCAAGAAACCATTGTTTCATCATCACAGAAAGGTAGTAATAAAGTCGACCTTATTGAGCGCATCCCACGTATCAACAATGAATTACTGTTTAATGCAGTTGTTACCTTAACAAGTGCAACAAAAGCACCTGATTTCGACGTATCTATTTTCAAAGCGCTGGATAAGGTTTGTCAGATGATTTATTCTAAACATATAGAGAAATAAGCCGAAACAATTCTTTCCTGATTGAATTTAATTCTTGTTTTAATTATTTCCAGGCATTCAAACCATCTAACCTTAGAGTTTCATTTGCTATTTAAAAATACCGCACAGATGCATTTTAACTATCAATGATTAAAACGATCAGAAATACACCGTTGCTTCATTAGGTGCGAAGCACGTCGATTAAGGCTACCTAACCTTATTGAATTGCCTTTGCTGCATTTACTTTTCGCTAGGATCTAAGCCCACTTGAATCGCTCATGTCATCCGCGGAGCGCGCCCTGCCACAACCCAACAAACGATTTGCAGCCTCTTTGAAAAACGGTGGATTGATTTTTCTCATTCGGAATCTCGCCAATGCATGTAATTTGGCCAAACAAAACGCATGGCAGCATGATTGAGAATCTCCGCCACTTTCAAAGGAGGCCTATCTTAAACGCACTGCTGATGGTTACATTGCCGGCTTGGCTATGCAGCACTTCGACAGCTCGGGCTCAAGACCTGTTTAGCGAGAAAGTGAACGTTTTCATCGGTACCAATGGCACTGGGCATACCTTTCCGGGTCCTTCAATGCCTTTTGGAATGGTGCAGCCCGGGCCCGACAACCGCGACCACGGCTGGGATTATACCAGTGGTTATCAATATCGCGATACGCAGCTTTTAGGGTTTTCGCAGACCCGATTCTCAGGAACAGGCATCAACGAAATGGGTGATGTGCTGCTCATGCCCATCAACCCTCAAAAAGAGCAATACAGTTTTAGCTATATCAAGTCGAGCGAAAAGGCCAAACCGGGCTATTACGAAGTTAAAAAAACCGATGGCGTTAACGTGGAACTCACCTGCTCCGAAAGAGTTGCCTTTCACCGGTATAACTTTCCTGGAAGCAAAGCTGAGGTGCTGGTAGACCTTCAGCATGGGCTCCGGTTTAGTGCCGATGCGAACAACCGCAGTGGTCTGGTACTCGCCAGCGATGTTCAGGTAGACGCGAAAAACAGGTCAATTTCGGGCTTTTGTCGCACCAAAAACTGGGTTGAACGGAGCTACTATTTTTACCTCAGCTTCGATCAGGCCTTTACCTATGTTCAGCTGCCGGCCTTGCACAGCGGCGAAATTGCCCCGCGTTACCGCCTCTCATTTAACACCGCGAAGCCACATACGATTCAGGCCAAAATCGCCCTTTCGACCGTGTCGGTTGAGGGAGCACAAAACAACCTGAAGGCTGAAATTCCACATTGGAACTTTCAACAGGTGTATGAAAACAACCGTGCAAGCTGGGAAAAATACCTAAGCCGGATTGAAGTTGAAGCGCCCCTGAAACAACAGCAAATCTTCTACACAGCCCTGTATCACCTGCTGCTACAGCCTTCGAATATTGCCGATTCGGATGGTTTGTACAGGGGGGCTGATGGCCTTGTCGACTCGTCGTCGGGCGAAGGTTATTACTCCACACTTTCGATTTGGGACATCTACAGAGCCGCTTTTCCCCTACTCCAAATTGTGGCTCCTGAAAAAGTCAATGGCATTGTGCAGTCGCTCCTCGCCCATCACCGGGCGGCCGGCTTCTTACCCATCTGGACGGCCTGGGGCATCGACAATTACTGCATGATTGGCAATCACGCGATACCCATGATTGTTTCAGCCTATGTGAACGGCTTCAAAGGATTTGATCCAACCAAAGCGCTCCGGGCAATGGCCGAAACCTCCGTTAACTCGCATATTCACTCCAACTGGGAACTGTACAACCAATATGGCTATTACCCATACGATTTAACCGAAACAGAGTCGGTTTCCAAAACACTCGAAAGCACCTACGACGATTGGTGTTTAGCCGAAATGGCCGGTATGCTGGGAAATACGGAACTCCAACAGAACATGCAAAAGCGGGCATTGTATTATCTCAACCTCTACGACCACGAAAGCACATTCTTTAGAGGCCGCGACAGCCGGGGAAACTGGCGAAAACCCTTCGACCCACTGATCGCGA
>CANHCM010000152.1 GCA_947459155.1 Bacteroidota bacterium
ATTATTGGAAATTTGATCAATTTCAGAAAGGTTCATCTCCATGGCTTTTTCAAGCGCAGGTTTGAAATCGGCAATTTTAACCTGATCAAATGGCGGTACACCACCAAAGGAACCTTTCCAGGGCTCAAGTAGAATGTTTTGTGCGTTCATGACCATTGGACTTGCCAGGACAATTAACAAAAGGTGTTTCATAGTGAGAAAATAGTGGGGCAAAATAGGCAATAAATTGCTGCGGAGGTAGCCTGAGGGCGGATGCAATTTCGAGCTCAGCCTTAAGCTTGAACCTAACCAATCAAAAAGTTCGAAAGGTTTTGAAATACACGGCGTTTCGGCTCTTTAAGCTTGCCGGCTAAATATTAATCCAGCGGCGAAAACCGTCAATATTGAACAGCGGTTGAGCCTAAGCCGAGTCACCCTTTTGAGGTGGCTTCTTCAATAGCTTATACATGAAAAAGGCCGGGAAAAAGAAGGGAATCAAAAAGCCGATTTTTTTCTCAGGCATCATGCTCCAGGCAACGATACCGAAGAGGAGAATTCCCGCCAAAAATCCAATCCACAGAGCATGGAAAAGCTTTGAATTCCTCGCTTTTTTCTGTGCTTCGGTGTTTTCGGCCTCGCTGGACTTATGATTTTCTTTGATTTCTATCAACAGAGCGGTTTTATTTTGCACGCATGGCATCAACCGGGTTAAGCCTGGCGGCTGAGATGGCCGGAGCAATGCCCGAAATTAATCCAATGACACCCGAAATTCCTAAACCGGTTAAGATGTTTTTCAGCGACAGTGAAATGTTAAAGTCGAGCGCGCCTTTGAGCAAAAGGGTGAGGAGAAAAATGAGCAATAGGCCAATCATTCCGCCAATAATCGACAATAAAACCGACTCGAATAGAAATTGCAGAAGAATAAAGTAGTTTTTAGCGCCCAGCGATTTTTGAATGCCAATGATGTTAATGCGCTCGCGCACCGAAACAAACATGATGTTGGCAATGCCAAAACCTCCTACGAGAATGGAGAAGAATCCAATAACTCCGCCGGCCACATTGACCACCGAAATGAGTTGATCAAATCCGTTCGAGATGAGTTTGGTTTCGTTTAGGGCAAAATTGTCGCTTTCCTTCGGAGGCAAACGCCTTAAACCGCGCATAATTCCGGTGAGTTCATCCATCAGCGCAGCGTTACTTATGCCTTCTTTAGCCTTAACAGCGATGTATGGGTTAACGCTTTCGTTGCGAATGTCGACCTTGCTGCGGGCGTAGTTGAGCGGAACCATCGAGGAATTATCGAGCCCGAGGTCAATAATATTTTCGCCCTCCATTTTAAAAACGCCTACCACCTGAACTTTATCGCCTCGGAGAAAAATGGTTTTACCGATTGGATTCACTTCCCCAAATAGATTTTCAGCCACCGCTGCACCAATCACCACCACCGGTCGGCCTGCTTTGAGTTCCGACTCTGTAAAGTAGCGCCCTTGCTGCAGTTCGAACGATTTGATTTTTTCGTATTGGTCAGAAACACCGCTGATTTGCACGCCTTCGGCCGTATTCGAATGATACCGAAAGGTAACATTGGCCTGGATTAAAAAGGCTGAGGCTTCTGCCAGTTTGCTGCGTTCACGGATTTCATCGAGCTCCTGCAACCGGGTTACCGGTCGACTCATGTATTTCCACCACGGGTAATCCGAACCGAATTCCCAAGGCCACTTTTGCACATACACAACATTGTCGCCTAAGGAAGAAATGCTTTCATCGATGTTATTGCGAATGGCATCGACCATCGTAAACACCGAAATAATGGCGAAAATGCCAATGGTAATTCCCAGCAACGACAAGAAAGTACGCAGCTTGTTGGCCAGTAAGGATGCTGTGGCAAAATTGAAGCTTTCGGCCAAAAGGCGGAGTACGATCATGGTTTACAAGGCTTTAAGCTTACGGATTACAGCCCTTGGGTCTTCGGCGCCGAAAACAGCATTTCCGGCTACCAAAGCCTGAGCACCGGCCTCGAGCAATGCCGCATAGTTGGCTTCACCCACACCGCCATCCACCTCAATAATGGCCTGACTTCCGGCTTGTTCAAGCATGGTTCTGAGCTGCATCACTTTATCGAGCGTTCGGGGAATAAATTTTTGTCCGCCAAAGCCCGGATTCACACTCATCACCAGAAAAAGATCGGCATCGTTGAGAATATCGTTCAGCACGCTAACGGGCGTTCCGGGATTTATCGCCACGCCGGCCTTCATGCCCAGCGAACGGATGCTTTGCAGGCTGCGGTGGATGTGTGTGCTCGCCTCCCAATGCACGGTGAGAATATCGGCTCCGGCACGGGCAAAATCCTCAAGGTAGCGTTCGGGCTGAACAATCATCAAGTGCACGTCTAAGGGCTTGGTCGCAAGCTTTTTTACGTGCTGAAGAATCGGAAAGCCAAAAGAAATGTTGGGAACGAAAACCCCATCCATCACATCTACGTGAAACCAATCGGCTTCGCTGGAATTCACCAGTTCAACATCGCGGTAAAGGTGGTTAAAGTCGGCCGAGAGTAGTGAAGGAGCAAGGATCGAAGGCATGGCGCAAAGGTAGACAAAGCCCCGGTTTATTGCATGCCTATCGGATACCGCATAAAATACGCGTCGTGGTAAGCCGAGCGCTCATACCACCAGCGCAGGCGGGCGTCGGGGTTGTTTCGGAAGGCTTCATCGGCAGCGCATTTCTCTTCAAAACTTTTCAACCACTCCGGATGCTCCTTCGCCAAAGCCTCAGCAAGGGGAGCCATCGCATAGGTTTCGAAATACTCTGTTCTCTCGGTAATATCGGCGAAAAAGCCCCATTGAAAGAACGAATCCGGCGAATCGGGGTGCAGCAGTAAACAAGCCAGGCGACCTAAGGGCTGCCGGGTAGAAACCTTAACACTGCCGGCATGAAGCCGATGCCATTCCTCCGTTACCGAAGCGTTTCCGCTCATTCGGAACCGACCCTGAAATGCCGATTTTGCCGCTTGAATTTGTGCAAACCTGAATGTTCTCAGGCGAATGGAGGTGTCGTTGGGCAGAACTTCCAGTTCAATACCATGTTTTTTCAAACGCTCAATCACATCGATACGGGCCGCCGGAACATAGAAAGCCGAAGGCATGGACAGACTTTTCACGAGCGAGTCTTGCTGCAAAACGGGGATTTTTACGGTATATGGTTTCGCATTCCAGGCCGGGTATTGTGTGCCCGCAAGGGGCGATGACTTTAAGTCGTACTCTACAGCCCGAAAATCCAGACTGTCGGTGGCGTGGCGGGGGAAACTCCATTCGAGCGGTACAGTGGAGGCTGCATTTTCACGATCGAGGCGGCGCAGCGAATCGAGCTTTCGGAAGTCTTCGACAACCTTCCGGCACAGGGCTTCCATCAAAACCAAGGTGCCACACACCCGTTGGCGAAAAGGCTTCAGTGAATGGTTCTCAATGAGCAAAGCCGGAATGCCGCAAACATCGGCGTAGGCGTGGGAAAATCGGGGCGAAAAGGCGTATTGTACGAGTCCCGAATCGGGCTTGAGCTCATTTTTCAGGAATACCAGAGGGCCTGGAATATGTCCGTTTTGCCGCAGAGCGCCATCTACAAAACTCCGCAAATCCTCATTCAGCCATCTGGAAACCCGGGCCGAGTGGGCGCCGGCAGTCATCCCACCGTAGGTGATATCGTATTGATAATCGGCACCATCGGTCACGTGAATGTCGATGTACAGTTCCGGATTAAGTCGGTGTATCAGCGGAATCAGGGCTTTCAACTCGGGGCTATCGAGCTTCATGTAATCGCGGTTGAGGTTCTGATTCAGCGCGTTAGATCTCCAGCCCTGCTTTTCTGGTCCGTTCTGGTTAATCCGGCTAAAGGCGCTCAGTCGGTCGAGCCCATCGCGGTTGAGCGCCGGCACCAGGAGGAAATCCACTTGCTTTTGCAGCGAACGCAGCCGGCCACTCAGCATTTCGCGGATAAACATGAGTCCGGCGTCGAGGCCATCAATTTCGCCCGAGTGAATGCCGGCCTGAAACAGCAGCAACGGGCGATCGGGACGTCGTTGGCCTTGCAGCAACAAGTCAGGATTCTCGCCCACCGCCACCAGATGCAGGTCGCGCTGCCCCGCAGTTTTTCCAATGGCGCGGTAGCGAAGCTCCGGGTGCCGCGCCGAAAGGCTGTCGATGTAGCTCATGCAAGCCTTATACTCAGCACCTTGTTTGCCTCCACTGCGTTCAAAAGCCGTGGCTGCCGGGTGTTTGGCCGGAAGCATCCAGGATTCACTTTTTCCTTTCCAATCGGGTTGAGGTGGGAGCTGCGACTGAGCAGCTAAATGACTCATGATGAGCCATGAAACGCTGAATAATATGCGCTTGGTCGGGCGTTTGAGCATACGCAAAGAAAAGATTTTCCTTCGCTGCACTTCCTGTTTTAGTATTCTTAAATCTTTCGCACCTTCGTAGCCCAAAATCCGAATCATGGCCAAACGCATACTTACTTTTCTGCTTTTTCTTGCCTTTTTGCCAGCCTTTGCCGACGAGGGAATGTGGCTTCCAATGCTGCTTAAAGAGTTGAACGAGAAGGATATGAAAACCATGGGCATGAAGATTTCTGCCGACGATATTTACTCCATCAATCGTTCGAGCATGAAAGATGCCGTGGTGCTTTTCGGGCGAGGCTGTACCGGTGAGTTAATCAGCAACCAAGGATTACTGCTGACCAACCACCACTGCGGTTTTGGGCAGATTCAGGACCACAGTTCGGTCGAAAACGATTACCTCAAACATGGCTTCTGGGCTTCCGACCGCAGCAAGGAGCTTCCCAATCCCGGTTTAACCGTCTCTTTTATCATTCGGATGGATGACGTAACCGCCAAAATCATGGAAGGTATGCCCCGTTCGGGGGATGAGGCAGCGCGCGAGGCCCATGTAGCAGCGGTTTCTAAAAAGTTGGCCACCGAGGCCATTGCAGGCACGCATTACGAGGCTCAGGTGAAGCCTTTCTACAACGGCAATGAGTATTACCTCATCCTGATGGAAGTATTTCGCGATGTGCGCCTGGTTGGAGCTCCACCGAGCAGCATCGGTAACTTCGGGAAGGATACCGACAATTGGTCATGGCCCCGTCACACCGGCGATTTCAGTCTGTTTCGGATTTACGCGGGCAAAGACAACAAACCGGCCGATTACTCGGTAGACAATGTGCCCTTCACGCCGCGGCATCACTTCCCAATTTATGCCGGTGGAGTTGAAGAAAACGATTTCACGATGGTGTATGGTTTTCCGGCCCGCACCAACGAATACCTCAGTTCGTCGGCTGTCGACCAGTTGGTGAATGTGCTCAATCCGATGAAAGTGGAGCTTCGTGCGCAGCGCCTGGCGATTTTCGACCGCTTTATGAAGGCCGATCGCGATGTGTTTATTCGGTATGCCGACAAATACTCGTCGGTGAGCAATTACCACAAGAAGTGGGCGGGAGAAACCCGTGGTTTGAAGCGCGCTCAGGCCGTTGATAAGAAGAAAACGCTCGAAATGCTGTTTGAAAACCGGGTGAACAGCGATCCCAATTTCAGCGCTTACGCAGGTTTGCTGCCTTCGCTGTACAAGGCTTACGAGGAGTTGGGTAAAATTCAGCCGGAGGTTGACCTGTATGCCGAAGGAATTTTAACGGTCGAAATACTACGCTTTGCCAACAGCTTCAAGGCATTGCTCGAGATTCCTGCTGCCGATTGGTCGTCTGGAGCAGGGCAGGAGGCCTTGAAGAAGCTGCAAACCTCGGCCGACGATTTCTTCAAGAATTACTACGCTCCGCTTGATGTTGAGGTGCTGTCCTCTATGATTCCGGCCTATTACACTTATTCGCGGGAAGACCGGATTCCGGAGGGCTTTCCGGGTTTTGCGCCGGGAAGCAGCGAACAGGCTCTGATGACCGAGGCGAAACGCTTGTTTGAAACCAGCCTTTTCGACAATGCCGAAACAATTAAAAAGGCTCTTGCAGCCGGCGATACCTCGTACCGCAGCATTTGGCTCAACGATCCGGCTTACCGCCTTTCGCAGTTTTACTTTGGGCATTATCGTGACGATTTATTGAAGTCGCTTTCCAAAGTGAACGCCTCACTCATTCCGCTGAATCGGGCTTATATGCGTGCTTTGAAGCAAGTGGTGCCCGAGAAAAAGTACTACCCCGATGCCAACCAATCGCTTCGGGTGGCTTTCGGTAAGGCTGAAGGCTACTCGCCCGGCGATGCCGCCTTCTACAACTGGTACACCACCGCCGATGGTATTTTGGAGAAGCACCAAACCGGAATGGAAGATTATGCCATCGAGCCACGCCACTTAGAGCTGCTGCGCAAGCGCGATTACGGACTGTATGCCGATAAAAACGGGGAGCTCCGAACCTGCTTCATCGCCTCGAACCATACCACCGGAGGCAATTCAGGAAGTCCGGTGTTAAATGCCAAAGGCCAATTGATTGGAACCAACTTCGACCGCAACTGGCAAGGCACCATGAGCGATGTGTATTACGACATCAATCAGGTGCGGAACATTGTGTTGGATGTGAGGTATACCCTTTGGGTGATCGACAAATACGCGGGCGCCTCGCATTTGTTGAAGGAAATGACGATAGTCAGATAATTTTCTCGATGCTTTGAATTCAGCTTAAGTCTGGATCAGGGCTTTAGGCCCTAATCATCGTCGCATTTCGGGCCACTCATTCTCATTGGGGGTGCTTCAATACTGCGAGTTTGATATTTCTTGGTACTTTTTTCATGACAAAAAAGTACCACAAAAAGTCTAGGAAAATGCACTGCTTCCACCCGCCCTTCCAAACCTCAAGAAAGACTCACAAACGGTCGCGTAGGATTTTGTGGTCTTTCTAAGTGGTTTGGAATTCCCGCCCACGCATTGCCCGCTGCATTTTCCATGGCCACCGCGCTAGAGCTC
>CANHCM010000153.1 GCA_947459155.1 Bacteroidota bacterium
TAGCCCTCCTTATTTACCTTCATGATGCCGAATTCGGTGGCTTCTTTGGCCACAACCGGAATGGTGGCAATGGTGAGGTCGGCTCCTTTTTCAATGTGGTATTCGGCCATCAGCTTAAAATCCATCTGGTAAAGCTGATCGCCCGAGAGTACCAGTACATAGTCGTAATCGTGCGAGCTGAGGTGGTGCATGCTTTGGCGCACGGCATCGGCCGTTCCCTGAAACCACTTGTCGCTGGCCGGGGTTTGTTCGGCGGCCAGTATGTCGACAAATCCCGGACTGAAGCTATCGAACTGGTAAGTGTTTTTGATGTGTCGGTTCAGCGAGGCTGAGTTGAACTGGGTAAGCACAAACATGCGGCGCACGCCCGAGTTGATGCAGTTCGAAATGGGTATGTCGATGAGGCGGTACTTTCCGCCAATGGGCACCGCGGGTTTCGACCGGTGGCTGGTTAATGGATACAGTCGGGAGCCTTGTCCGCCCCCGAGAATCAGGCAAATCATTTTAATAATTCCGCTCATGGCTCAGTGTGCAATCGATGAATAAAGGTTAAGGTAGTTTTGGGCTGCATTTTCCCAGCTGTGGTCGAGCTGCATATTGCGTTCGCGCAGCTGATCCATGGCGCCGGGGTGGTGGTAGAGCGCCACGGCGCGATGGAACGAGGCACTCAGGGCTTCGGTGTTGAAGTGGTCGAAGCGAATACCATTGCCCTCGGGTGTGGAGATGTCTTTCACCGAATCGGCCAAACCGCCGGTACTGCGCACGATAGGCACTGTTCCGTAGCGGAAGGCGTAGAGTTGGTTAAGTCCGCAGGGTTCCACCCTGGATGGCATCACGAGGAAATCGGAGCCTGCGTAAAGCTGGTGCGAGAGGGTTTCGTTGTACTCCAGCGAGGTGTCGAACCACGATACGAAGTGATGCTTCATCTGCATGAATGCGTCCTTCAGCGAAGGGTCGCCGGTGCCGAGTACCACAAAGGAGGCCTGACCACCTTCGTGCAAAAAGCGCTCGATGGCACCGGGCAGCAGGTCGGCGCCTTTTTCAGCCACCAGCCGTCCAATAAAGGTGATGAGTGGCATATTGTCGCGGATGTTGAAGCGCTGGGCCAGCACCATTTTATTTTCCTGCTTAAAGCGGGCGATGTCTTCTTCCATCCGCGCAGTGATGAGCGGATCGGTGAAGGGGTTCCATACTTCGGTGTCGATTCCGTTGAGGATGCCGCTCGATTTGGGCAATTCGTTTCTCATGAGCCACTCGAGGCCATTCGACGATTGCAGCAGCTCCAGCAGGTAGCCCGGCGACACCGTGCTGAGTTTCCAGCAGCACTTGATGGCACAGGCCAGCGGGTTGATCAGCCCGGCCCAATCGAGCAATCCGTTGGCATCAGCGTCGTACCAGGGCAGCATCCAGGCCTTGCTCCAGGAGAAGGCCCCGTGGTATTGCCCGTTGTGAATGGTAAAAACGCTGGGTATGTGTTGAAGGCTGCGGTATTCCGGACAATGCTTCAGCATGAAGGGCACGAGCCCCGTGTGGTGGTCGTGGCAATGGATGAGGTCGGGATGATCGCCAGTTTCGCGAAGGTATTGGAGGATGGCTTGCTGAAACACCAGGTAGCGCTCGGTTTCGTCGGCATACCCATAGCCCGATTGAGGGTCGGCATAGATGCCGGGTCGGTCGAACAGACCCGGAACATCGACCATCCAAAAGTCGAATCCCAACGTCGATTCCTTGAGTTGAACCAGGTGCACGGGCACTTTTACGGCACCCAGGCGGACAAGCCCTGACCAGCGGTGTTCAAATTCCTGCTGGGCCATCCACGGCAGCCGGTAAGCCGGTATCATCACCCGGACCTGATGGCCGGCTTTGACCAGATATTTAGGCAATGCCCCGACTACATCGCCCAAACCGCCGGCTTTGGCGGCCGGATAGCATTCGGCAGCAAGGTGTAGAATTTTCATGACTGAGGCTTTGCGGCTAAGGTATAAAGAGAATGCCGACAAAATCAAGGATTGGACTGAAATGCAGAAATTAGGCTTGTTTGAAAACCTTCTACCGACAATTGCGTTTGTTCAACGAAACTGGTGACAGAATGAAAGCATTGCTTACTTTTGCGCCCGAAAAAAGAACCGTGAACCCTCAACCTCTTTTCGTTCGCCTGCTGGTGTTGGTTATCATGAGCTTTGTATTGTCTACAAACCTGATGATTGCCTCTTCTGCCGGTGAGCCCGTTTCAGGCACACTGCCTTTACCGGTTGAGTGGGTTGAATGCGTAGAGTCGAGTTCAGCGATTGATCTGGAAGGTGAAGAATTGCCAGAATCAGAAGCCCTGGAAGACGATCTCGAAGCCACGGTAATCATTCTGTTGGAAAAAGAACGGGCCATTGAGGCCACAAGGGAGGAGCATCCCAAAGCCACCGAGCTGCATTTGCCTCCACCCGAAGGACGCTGTTAATTACTACAGCTAACCCTTTATCGTTCAACCCCTTGCTGCTTAAGCGGCAAGACAAAGCCAACAACCTTGAAAAATTTATTCATTGCCGGAGCGCTTGCTTCGGTGTTCTTGATGGGAGCATGTTCTCCCAAAGAAAATAATCTCGCTAAACCCCAATCTTTTCCGGTAACGGCCGTGGTAAAGACCGATACGGTCATCCCCCGCGATTACGTGACCGAGATTCATGCCCTGCAAAACATTGAAATCCGCGCCAGGGTAACAGGTTACCTCGAAACCATTTCGGTTGATGAGGGTGCAACAGTGGCTAAAGGTCAACTGCTGTTTACCATCAACAAAAGCGAGTATTTGCAAGACTTAGCCCGGGCAGAGGCGGTATACAAAAGCGCGGTAGCCGATATGAAAGCCGCCGAGTTGGAGTTGACCAACATCCGCCAGCTGGCGCAGAAAAACATTGTTTCCAAAACTGAGCTGCTGCAGGCGGAGAATAAACTGGAGGCGCAAATGGCCCGTAAAGACGAGGCTTTAGCCAATAAAAACGCGGCTCAGATACGGCTTTCGAACACCGAAATCAGAGCGCCGTTCCCGGGTGTGATCAACCGAATTCCAACCAAGGTGGGAAGCCTCATTGAGGAAGGCACCTTGCTCACCACGCTTTCACAGGGCAACCAGGTATTTGCCTATTTCGACGTTTCTGAAAAGGAATACCTGCAGTACGCCCGCAGCTTAAAGAGCGACAGTGCGGGTACGCGCAAGGTGGCCCTGATTCTGGCCGACGGACAAATGCATCCGGAGCCCGGTTACATCGAAACCATCGAGGGTGAAATCGACGAGAACACCGGAAATATCGCATTTCGGGCGCGCTTTAATAATCCGGGTGGCATCCTTCGCCACGGAGCCAGTGGTAAAATTCGCCAGTTTAGAAAGGTTAGTCAGGCCTTGCTGATACCGCAAAAGTCGACCTTCGAAATTCAGGATAAGCTGTACGTATATGTGGTTGACCAAAGCAACCGCGTGAGAATGCGTAACATCAAGGTAGCGAACCGTTTGCCCCACCTGTTTATTGTGAGTGAAGGACTTCGCGAAGGTGAGCGCATCGTGTACGAAGGATTACAAGAGCTTAAACCCGATATGCAAATTCAGGCTCAGCCCCGCAAGTTGGGCGAGCTCATGGCTGAATTTGCCGCCAACAACTAAACAGGAGGCCATATGTGGGAAAAGTTTATCAAGCGACCGGTGTTGTCGCTCGTAATCTCATTGATGATACTCTTATTGGGAATCCTGGCTTTGCCGCAGCTTCCCGTTACCCAGTACCCCGACATTGCGCCGCCGGCGGTTTCGGTAACCACGCGTTACACCGGAGCCAATGCCGAGGTTTGCGCCAAGGCTGTGGTTACGCCGCTCGAACGCGCCATCAACGGGGTTCCGGGCATGGATTACATGACCTCCGTATCGGGCAATGATGGAACCAGTATCATTCAGATTTACTTTAAGGTAGGCACCGATCCCGACAAGGCGGCGGTGAACGTGCAAAACCGGGTAGCAACGGTGTTGGACGAACTGCCGGAAGAGGTGATTAAAGCCGGTGTGTCGACCGAAAAAGAGGTGAACAGTATGCTGATGTACCTAAACCTCATCAGCACCGACAGCACTTTTGATGAGAAGTTCATCTTCAACTTCGCCGACATCAACGTAATTCCTGAGCTGAAAAGGATTGATGGGGTTGGTTTTGCCGACATCATGGGTCAACGCGAGTATGCCATGCGTATTTGGTTGAATCCGCTCAAATTAGACGCTTACCAAATCTCGACCGATGAAGTCATCGCCGCCCTGCGCGCCTCTAACATTGAAGCTGCACCGGGGAAAATTGGTGAGAGTTCGGGTCGGAATCCTCAAGCGCTTCAGTATGTATTGCGCTACACCGGTAAGCTCACGCAAAAAGAGCAGTATGAGAACCTTGTGGTGAAAGTGAATGAGGGGGGCGAAATGCTTCGTTTACGCGACATTGCCGAGATTGAGTTTGGATCACTCGACTACGACGTGTTGTCGAAAGAAAACGGGAAGCCATCAGCCGCCATTGTGATGAAACAACGTCCCGGCTCCAATGCCAGTGAGGTAATTAGCAACATCAAGAAGCGCCTCGATTATCTGAAGGCGACCACTTTCCCACCGGGTATCGATTACACGATCAGTTACGACGTTTCCCGTTTTCTCGACGCCTCCATCAAGGAGGTGATCAAAACCCTTTTGGAAGCGTTTTTACTGGTAGCGCTGGTGGTTTTCGTGTTTCTTCAGGATTGGCGTTCGACCCTCATTCCGGTACTGGCCGTTCCGGTTGCCTTGATTGGAACCTTCGCATTCATGCTGATGCTGGGCTTTTCCATCAACCTGCTTACCCTCTTCGCCCTCGTATTGGCCATCGGTATTGTGGTCGATAATGCCATTGTGGTGGTGGAGGCCGTCCACGCGAAAATGGAGGAGGGCTACCCCGATGCCTTGTCGGCCACCATTTCGGCGATGAAAGAAATGGGTGGGGCCATCATTTCCATTACGCTGGTGATGTCGGCCGTATTCATTCCGGTGGCCTTCCTTTCGGGACCGGTGGGTGTGTTCTACCGACAGTTTTCCATCACCATGGCCATCTCCATTGTGATTTCCGGGGTGAATGCACTTACCCTCACGCCGGCACTTTGCGCCTTGCTGCTGAAGCCCGTTCATGGTCATGAGAAGAAAGGCCTGCTTGCCCGCTTTTTCAAGGGTTTCAACTCAGGGTATTCGAAGCTGGAGAAGAGATATCAAGGCCTCCTGGGCTTGTTCATTCACCGCAAAACGGTAACCTGGGGTTTGTTGGGATTGTTTATTCTCTTTACTTGGGGAACCGGCTCGATGCTGCCTACCGGCTTCATTCCGGGCGAAGACCAGGGAACCATTTATGCCAATGTAACCACTCCGGTAGGGGCCACACTCGAGCGCACCGAAAAGGTGATGGATGAGATTGATGAGATTGCCCGCACCTTAACCGATGTGGAAGGCGTTTCGTCGCTCAGCGGTTTTAGTATGATGACCGATGGATCGGGGGCCTCATTTGGTATGAGTACCATCAGCCTGAAGCCTTGGAACGACCGCGATTTAAATGCACGCGAGGTGATGGCCCAGCTGGAGGAGAAAACGAATCACATCCGCGATGCCGACATTCAGTTTATTCCACCACCCGCCGTGCCGGGCTTCGGTAATGCGAGTGGTTTTGAGATGCGTCTGCTCGACAAAACCGGAAGTGGCAATCTGGGCCAGACCTACGAGGTTACCCAGAAATTCATTCAGGAAGCCTCGAAGCGGCCCGAAATCAAGGAAATCTTCACCAGCTTCAACCCAACATTTCCGCAGTACCTCATCCACGTTGACCAGGATGTAGCCGCCCGCAGAGGCATTTCGCCCGATTTGGCCATGAGTAACCTCCAGAATTTGATCGGAAGTTATTACGCCACCAATTTCATCCGTTTCGGTCAGATGTACAAGGTGATGCTGCAAGCCGACCCTCGTTTCAGGGCTCAACCCGACGACATTCTCAAGCTGCGCATTAAAAATGCTTCCGGCGAAATGGTGCCATACGCCTTGTTTTGCCGAATCGAGCGCATTTACGGTCCCGAGCAGCTCACGCGCTACAACATGTACATCTCGGCCATGATCAACGGCGAAGCGGCCAAAGGCTACAGTAGCGGTCAGGCCATTCAGGCCTTGGAAGAGGTTGCGCAGAGTGTCTTACCCCGCGGTTTTGCTTACGAATGGTCGGGAATGACCCGCGAAGAGATCGCATCCGGCAACCAGGTGATTTTCATCTTCCTCATCTGTTTCGTGTTCGTTTATCTTCTTCTCGCGGCGCAATACGAAAGCTTCCTGCTGCCCTTACCGGTACTGCTCTCGTTGCCTTTCGGGATTTTCGGGTCGCTCTTTCTACTGTGGGTTTCAGGCCTCGAAAACAACATCTACGCGCAGGTGGCCATGGTTATGCTCATCGGTTTGTTGGGTAAGAATGCCATCCTCATTGTAGAATATGCCGAGATTCAGCGTAAAAGCGGGAAAGCCATCATTACAGCAGCCCTCGAAGGTGCAGTTGCCCGTTTGAGACCGATCCTCATGACCTCCTTCGCCTTCATTGCCGGATTGATTCCACTTATGCTGGCCAGCGGTGCCGGTGCCATCGGAAACAAAACCATTGGTACTGCGGCGGCCGGCGGAATGTTGCTCGGTACCGTGTTTGGCGTTCTCATTGTTCCCGGACTGTATTACTTCTTTGCTCAGGTTGGTCGCAAGCGCGAAAAGGCACCTTCGCCCGAACCTGTTCCCTCAGCCCCTCAAACTGCATAGCATGAACCCCTATAAATCTGGAATAATTGCCCTTTGCCTGGGGCTGGCTGCCTGCGGCGGAATCAAACAGAAAGCGGCACAGCCTAAGGTTGAGCTTCCGGCGAACTA
>CANHCM010000154.1 GCA_947459155.1 Bacteroidota bacterium
GGCGTGCTTTCGGTTGTGCTGCTGAGCCTTTGTGCTTTGGCCTTTTTCTGGATTCCGGCCAGCTATTCGCCCCTGGCAAACCAGCAGTATCTTATGGAAAGCTATGGCAGTTTTGCCGAGCTTAACCGACAGCTTATCAACCTTTTCGGCCTTGGAAACTTAAGCCCCTTCACAGCCGAGACCGCCAACGAAAACATCACCACCATTTTCATGGCCCAACCGGGATTCAAGGTGATGCGTTTCGTCGCTTTTGCCTACACCTACCATTACCTCAATTGGTTCTCAAAAACTTCGGTCATTCAATGGCATAAAGTTCCAAAGCCGACCTTGTATTTCGTCTTGGCCATCTGGGCCCTGTCGGTTGCATTATATATGTATAGCTATGAGGTGGGCTTAAAATGGTTATTCCTGCTTTCGTTTTTACACGTATTGCTCGAGTTTCCGCTCAATTACAGAAGCATTGTAGGCATTTTTCAAGAGTTAAAGGTGCTCGCCTCCGGCGGGATGAAATCAGCCAAATCATAAGCCTGTGCGCATCGTTTTCCTGGGAACACCCGATTTCTCGGTGCCTCTGTTAAAGGCGCTCGTGGCTGCCCGATTTGAAGTGGTGGCCGTAGTAACCGCTCCCGATAAACCTGCAGGCCGCGGGTTACAGATGAAATCTCCACCGGTAAAAGAATGCGCGCTGGAGCTGGGCATTCCGGTGTTGCAACCCGAAAAGCTGAAGGATCCTTCGTTTATTGAAGAATTGCGTTCCTATCGCGCCGATATTCAGGTGGTGGTGGCCTTCCGAATGTTACCTGAAGTAATCTGGAACATGCCTCCGATGGGAACCTGGAACCTTCACGCTTCGCTGCTGCCGCAATACCGGGGAGCTGCACCCATCAACCACGCCATTATACAAGGAGAAGTCATCACCGGACTGAGCACGTTTAAACTGGTGCACGCCATCGACGAGGGAGCCATTGCGCTTCAGCTTCCCATGCCCATCGATGCACGCGAAACTGCCGGAAGCCTCCACGACCGCATGTCGGAAGCCGGAGCCATGCTCATGCTTACCACATTAAAAGCGATTGAGGCCAATAATATTCAACTGATCGAGCAATCGAAACTCAGCCGGGGCGAAACCATCAAGCAGGCGCCTAAGCTCAATCCGGAGTTTTGTAAAATCGACTGGAACCAAAGCACTCATCAGATTGATTGTTTTATTCGCGGCCTGAGTCCTTTTCCCGGCGCCCACACCACCTTGCACAACGGTGAAACCAGCAGCGGAATGAAGATTTTTCTGGCTCAGCCTGTTGAGCACACAACAACTGCTGGTGTTGAACCCGGAACCTTGGTGATTGTAAACGACTCCAGGGCTCTTGTTAAAACGGCCGATGGCTGGCTGGAGCTTGAAAACGTGCAGCTTGCCGGCAAAAAAAGAATGGAAACGGAGCTCTTTCTTCGCGGGTTTAGGGCTTCCGAAAAGCTATTTTGTGCCTGAAAGGCAAATGCCCGTCAATAGGGCAATGCAGGGACTACCCTTCAGTCAACTTACCGAAAAACAGGCATTTAGGGCTACAGTTATTAACAAAACACTGGATTTATCAACAAAATCAAGGGTTTCAGGGGTTCGACACTTGGAAGGTATTGGTTTTCCTATAAATTTGCTCAAGAGAACAATTAACAAACCCGTAAAACCCTCAAAACCAAAACATCATGAACAAAGCAGAACTGATTGATGCAATTGCTGCGAATGCAGAACTTTCAAAAGTTGACGCGAAGAAAGCGCTTGATGCGTTCATCACCGCAACTACTACAGCACTGAAGAAAGGTGACCGTGTTGCCCTCGTTGGTTTCGGTTCTTTCTCTGTTTCCAGCCGTGCTGCCCGCAAAGGCCGTAACCCACAAACTGGTAAGGAAATCAAAATTGCTGCTAAGAAAGTGGTAAAATTCAAAGCAGGTAGCGAACTTTCTGTGAAAGTGAAGTAATCCTCCTTTAAAAAAAGGAAAGCCCTCCCCAAAAAGGAGGGTTTTTTTTTGCCTTTATAGCCCGAGGGGATTCTTAATTTTGTCGCATGTCGAACACAGAAAGCAAAGCCAGCAAAATCGCCCAATTCGATCCAAACGGAGCCGGAGTAAGAGGCACCAATATTTATGGTTTACCCTTTAGCGCCGAGGAATCGGAGATTGTTTTGCTGCCCGTTCCCTGGGAAGTTACCGTGAGCTACTCCGCAGGTACTGCTCAAGGACCACAGGCCATACTGGATGCCAGCCTCCAGGTTGACCTGTACGATACAGATGCGCCCGAAGCCTGGAAAGCCGGAATCCATCTGCTTCCAATCGACGAGGAACTGCTCCAGACCAGCAATGAACTGCGCGACAGGGCCGAACGACATATCGATGCCATTGCCAACGGCGAAAGTATCGACCCCAACTCTCCCGTACTAGAATCGATCAACGAAGCCTGCGAAAAAATGGTGGAGCAGGTAGAAAAACAAGCTACTGAATGGCTCAATGCCGGAAAAATCGTGGGGCTTGTTGGCGGCGATCACAGCACTCCGCTTGGACTGATAAAAGCCCTCGCCAAAAAGCATGGAGACTTTGGTATTCTGCAGATTGATGCCCACTGCGACCTCAGAATTGCCTACGAAGATTTTGAATATTCGCATGCATCAGTGATGTACAATGCACTGAAGATCAATGAAGTTAAAAAGCTGGTTCAAGTGGGCATCCGCGATTACTGCCAACAGGAACTGGAACTCATCCGCCAATCTGGCGGACGAATCGAGACCTTTTTCGACGAAGCCCTGAAGATTGCGCAATTTGAAGGGGCGACCTGGAAAGATCAGGCGAACGATATCGTTAACACCCTTCCAGAAAAGGTGTACGTTTCATTCGATATCGATGGACTTGAACCCGGTTTATGTCCGGGCACAGGAACACCGGTTGCTGGCGGACTTGGCTTTGCACAAGCCGTTTATCTCATTCGCAAAGTTGTTGAATCGGGCCGGACCATTGTAGGATTCGACCTCAACGAGGTAGCCCCTGGCGAAGATGAATGGGACGCAAACGTTGGTGCAAGGCTGTTGCTTAAACTTTGCGTTTTCGCCGGTTTATCGAATAAAGTGATGCAGCCGGCCTAAGGTGCGAGGCGACTGCGCGTCCAGATACCGTCGTTGCTGAGCTGATACACGATCCGATCGTGCAAGCGGCTTTCGCGGCCTTGCCAGAATTCGAGGTAATCGGCCTGTAATCCAAAACCACCCCAATGTTCCGGGCGATCTACCGCTTTACCCTCGAATTGCGCGGTAAATTGAGCGACATGCTCTTCCAAAAACTCGCGGTTGGGAATGACTTCACTCTGCGGACTTGCCCATGCTCCAATCTGCGATCCGCGCGGTCGACTGGCGAAATAGGCCGAAGAAGTATGGGCATCGAGTTTCACGATTTTTCCTTCGATACGTATCTGCCGCTCCAGTTCGGGCCAGAAAAAGCTCAATGAGGCAAACGGATTCAAGTCGAGCTGCTTTCCCTTGCGGCTGAGGTAATTGCTGTAAAACGAGAACACGCCTCCCTGAACATTGCGAAGAAGTACAACGCGTGCCGAAGGCCGACCTTGTTCGCCTACCGTGGCCAGCGTCATGGCATGAGGCTCAGGCAAATCGGAGTGCATCGCCTCATCAAACCAAATTTCAAACTGCCGTATAGGATCGGCTGAAGTATGGGCTTCGTCGAGCACTGCTCTGATGTACTCTTTACGTATCGATTCAATTTTCTCTTTCATAAATGGCCAAATGCAAGGATGGAACAAAGGTGCAGTGAACTTGGTTTCCACGCACTGACAATTATCATCCTTTGCTAAATAATTCAAAACGTGGTAACATTTCGTAGACTTGGGGCGTTAATGAAAGAAACGAAGCGGTATGGAGAAGGCTATACGCTATCCGGTTAAGGGGCAAATTCTACTCTCAGAGCCCAATTTAGAAGACGACATCTTCAAGCGGTCGGTGATTTTGCTGGCTGAAGATTCAGACCAGGGCTCAATGGGCTTTATTCTCAATAAGCCTGTAGGCTATCGCATTCACGAGGTAATCAACGATTTTCCCGAGTTTGATGGCGAGGTTTTCCTGGGCGGCCCGGTCGACAACCAGTCCTTGTTTTTTATTCACACCGTGCCGCAACTGATTGGAAGCTCGTTTGAGATTGCCGGTGGCATTCACTTCGGCGGCGACTTTAACAAATTGAAGGAGCTCATCTCGATTGCCCTCATCGAGCCCGAACAAATCAGGTTTTTTGCCGGCTATTCGGGCTGGGATTCCGGGCAGCTCCGGCATGAACTCGAGTCGGAAGCCTGGATGATTTTCGATCGTCCCGACACGCTCCTGCAGATGAAATCGGAAGAACTCTGGGGCTCTTTACTTCGAACCACACGCACCGAGAAGGCCATTTGGTCGAACTACCCTGAGAACCCGGAGCTGAATTAGGTTGATTCACTACTTACTCAACACGCCGACACACGCGTGAATAGTTCCGTTTTACCTCGTTTTTCAATATCCATTGAGAGGCCATTTCCTGTGAAGCAGAAAATGACTGGATGCCTCCGATGAGTGTATTAAACCTAAGCCAAGTCAAGATAAATCCTGCATTTCAGGCATTGGTTTGCTTTTCGGCTGGCCCTATGTAATGAGCGGCTTCTGCACGGAGTAACTCGGCTACGCGGCGCGCCTGTGTTCCGAAATAACGGCGCTCCTTCCAGGAGATGACCCAACGCAAACCCTTAATGGCATTGGTTAACCAAACCTCAGAAGCCTTGTACATGTCGTCGTGCATGACTTGTCCTTCTTCGACCTCCACCCCTACTTCGCGCAACTTAATGATGAGCCTTTTCCGAAACACCCCCGGTAAAATGCCTTCCGAAACCGATGGCGTTAGGACTTTGCCATCGGCCATCAACAAAAAAAGATTCCCTGAGGTGGCCTCACAAATACGACCAAACTCATTGAGCATCAGAGTGTCATCGCAATTTTGCTGGCGCGCCTCCCGGGCACCCAACACATACAAGAGCGCAGAGGTTGATTTAATACCCGACAGCACATTGACAGGCTTTCGTATCTCGCTAAAAAGCCCGAGTCGCAAGCCTTTTTCGTTGATGGAGTACAATGATTCCTCCAAAGGCTCGAGGGTCATAAACAAGGAACAAGAATCAACATTAGGCCTGTAAAAGCCGCCTGTATTGCGCACAACCTGAACGCGAAGGCGCCCTTCGGCAATCTGATTGAGCTCGCCTAATTTCACCATGCTGTGGTAAAAATGCACCGGGTCAAACAAGGGAAAATCAAATCCCAGCGCGTACATGCCGGCCAACAGGCGTTCTATATGATCTTCTACAAACAAAGGCAGGCCTTGATGTACCCGAATGCTCTCAAAGAGGCCATCGCCGTACTGCATAGAGCGGTTGTTATAGCTAAAGTTCAGCTCCTGCAAAGGAATAAACTCAGCGTTCAGATAGGCAATTGGAGCGGTTAGTCCGACAGGCATGATAACAAAGCTTCGAATGTTGGATTGGGCGGCAACAAATATCCGCGAATTCCAGCATCAATGGCTGCGTCAACATCTCTTTGTTTATCGCCAATCATCAACGACTGCGATTTATCATACCCAAACCGCGCTACAGCCTTTTCAATGAGCAGGCCGGAAGGCTTACGGCACAAACAATTGCCCCCTTCGGGGTGATGAGGGCAATAATACGCTTCGCGGATGGACAAGCCTTCCTTGGCTAAAATTTCCCATAACACCCGATGACATTCAGCCACCAGCGAGTGGCCATAGCGGCCTTTGGCAATTCCGCCCTGGTTGGTAATGATTACCGCTTCGTAGCCCCGGCGTATGGCTTCACGCAAAAAAGGAATAAATGGAGGATGAACCGTAAATTCATCCAAACTGAGAATATAATCGCCGAGCTCGGTATTTACAATGCCATCACGATCAACAAACAAGGCCTTTTTCATCATCGTATCAATTGGTGAATAAAGCCTGCCGCGGCTTCTGGAATTAAAACTAAAATGTAGAGCATACCGTAAGCGCCTCCCCAAAGATGGGCTTCGTGGTTGATATTGTCGCGATGATTCTGATTACTCCAAATGCTGTAAGCCACGTACAATCCAGCCCACACCACCGATGGCAAAGGCAGAATTCCGTACAGGTAAATTTTCGACAAGGGTGCGAATACCACGTTGGCAAACAACACGGCAGATACAGCGCCTGATGCCCCAACCGCGTTGTACCAATGGTGATCTTTATGCTTTCGGTAGGTTGAAATCGAAGCCACGATAATGGCTCCAAAATACAGCCCCAAATAAGCTACCGGCCCTGCGGAGCCCAAATACCCACTCAAATAAAATTCGGTATTCATTCCAAAAGAGAACAATACCAACATATTGATTATCAAGTGAAGCCAATCGGCATGCAGAAAAGCATGGGTTAAAAACCGGTACCACTGTTTCCGGTGGGCAATCTGATACGGATTAAACTGGTAACGGGCCATCAATTCCGGCTTATTGAAGGCAAGAATTGAAAAAGCGGCGGTCACTAATATGATGGGGAGAGTAATCGAATTCATTGGGCGCTTGGGGATTTATCAAGGCTTCTGACCGAGCCTTTGAATTGCATTGGCAGCCAGTTCAAAACCAGGATTACGTTTTAAAGCCTCCTGATAATCCTGTACGGCTAACTCTTTGTTTCCCAGCTTCTCATTACACAAACCGGCCATATAGATGGCTTCGGCATAATCGGCCTTGACTTTTGCAGCTTGCAAGAAATAAGGGAGGGCTTCGGCTGGTTTATTTTGGTACTCAAA
>CANHCM010000155.1 GCA_947459155.1 Bacteroidota bacterium
AAGACCAAAGACTACAGACTTCTCCAAAACCGTTTCCTGAACTGCAATGTGTTCTGAATGGCCTCGGTAATACTCTGATAATTTATGCCGAGCTTTTGAATGGAAAGCGTGTTATCGTACTTGTTCCTGGAAGTCGACATGCTAATTAAGTCGCGACTCAGCGGTGCTTGTTGACTGCCCAACAAACGTTGAATGGTAGAAACCAAAAAGGCCAAATTGAGCCAAATGGGCGAATCGATCACCTTGGGCATTTTGAAATGGGCCTGCTCACAAATTTCCGATACAAAGTCTACTGTGTTGCGGTTCTCGACGTTTAGGATGACCCTGTAGCCATGCTCGTTACGATCAAGCAAGCCTACAATGGCTGCGGCCACGTCACGGGCATCTACATACCCCGATTCGCCCCTGAGTATTCCGGGCAAACCTTTCTGCAGTGCGTTGAACAATCGGGTAGAGGAGGTGTCGCGAAGCGAGGGCCCAACCACAAAAGAAGGATTTACCACCATGGCGTTTAGTCCTTCCTCTTTAGCCCTCCAAACCTCCTGTTCGGCCTGGTATTTACTCACCGCGTAGGCTGTACTCGACTTCTGCTGTTTCCAAAAGTAATCTTCATCCACCAAACCATCGGGATTCGGGCCGAGGGTTGCCACCGAACTCAGGTGACAAAACCATTGAATGCCCAGATCTAAGGAAAGGTTTACCAGATTGGCGGTGCCTTCCACGTTGGTTTTATACATAAGTGGCTGATCGCGGGGATCGGTCGATACCAATGCCGCCGTGTGGATAACCGCCTGAACACCCGACAAGGCGTCTTCGAGTGAGCCGAGATCGCAAACATCGCCGCTCACAAAGTGAAGCTCCGGGTTGTGATGACCATAATACTCCAATACGGGGCGAATCAACCGTTCATCTGCAACCGGATTTCGGGAAAGCAATCGAACCTGGAAGGAATACTTGAGCAATGCGCTAAGCGTGTGCGACCCGACTAAACCTGAGGCACCGGTAAGTAAAACGAAGGGTTTGGATGATTGCATAGTTTCGGCGGAGGCCAAGCTACAAAACAGCCTGCAAACGCGATTGTTGTGAGCCTTACATTTCTCAAAAAATGGTAAAACCTTACACAATTAAGGGTTGCAGACCGATTTCTTGTTAATTTTAATCTCGGTTATGCAAGTTTTCAAAAGAAGCCTATTGGTTTGCGGACTGTTTTTTCAGTGTTTGGGCGTGATGAATGTTCGTGCGCAAGTGCGTTCGAAGGCCAAACCCGACACCGGAATTGCCAGTTATTACGCCGATAAGTTTCAAGGTAGAAAAACGGCCAGTGGCGAAGTCTTTCATCAAGATAGTCTAACAGCGGCGCACAAACATTTACCCTTTGGAACCCTGGTGAGGGTAACAAACCTCAGAAACAATCAATCGGTTGTTGTGAAGGTAAACGATCGCGGTATGAAAGGGAAAAACAGGGTTATCGATCTTTCAAAAGCTGCGGCAAAGGAGCTCAATATGGTGGGAGCCGGATTGGTGAAAGTGAAGGTTGAAGTGCTTGAAACCCCCTGAAAGACTCGTGAATAGCCCAAATTCAATCCACTTCGATTTGTCAGTTTAGGAAATCGATTCGGCTACCTTCCATTCTAAATAAGCTAAGCCGATGATGATGGCCGATTCGGCGCTGAAGTAAAGGTAATCGGGGGCCATGAGTACCTTGTTGTACACCACTACCAAAATTAGCGTTAAGCAGGCATACACGGCATTGGAGGCCGCCAGTAAACGCATCCATTTGATGGGTTTGGCTGTTTTTTGAAATGCAAAGAAGCCGGAGTAACACACCAAAACAAGGGCAATCGCTCCCAAACTGTTGAGTATGTGTATGGGCATTCCAATGTATTGAGGAAAGGCGGGAAGAACAACCAAAATGGTGAAGGCTGAAAGTGCTGCACCCAGGCAATCGAGTCGGAAAAGTAAATGAGGATGGCTGGAGAAAAAGCGTCGAAGGTTCTGCATGTGACGGTTCAATTGGTCTCAAATCACCCAACACCTTTCGCGTTTACTGCATTGATAGGTTAGGGCATTGGAGAATGTCGGCAAGGTAGCTCCAAAAGCCATTGGTTTAGGGTTAAATGAAACGTTGAGACTGCATACCGACAAGCGGGTGATGGATGCTGTTGCGCCAGGGACTGACGTGGATACCCCGCAGCCCTGAGCGGAGCGGAATGGGCGAGGAGTAGGAACAAAAGGCCCGGTGCCCGATGAAGAGGCCAATCATGGCTACCGATGCTAACCGGGCAGGCGCCCCAATAAAAAAGGAGTCGCGGAATAAATCCGGACTCCTTGTGTTTAAGTGGTTGTTAAATTTACGTTTATGCCGGAACCTCTACCGCTGCAAGGTATCGCTCGGCGTCGAGTGCGGCCATGCAGCCACTACCGGCCGCGGTAACCGCCTGACGATAGATGTGGTCTTGTACGTCGCCGCAGGCAAAAACACCGGAAACATTGGTTTTGCTGCTTCCGGGAATGGTTTTGATGTATCCGCTCTCATCCATATCGAGCCAGCCTTTGAAGATGCCCGAGTTTGGCGTGTGCCCAATGGCGACGAAGAAGCCGGTTACGGGTAATTCGAACTGTTCGCCGGTGCTCACGTTGCGGAAGCGGGCTCCGGAGACTCCATTTTCGCCCAGAATTTCAAGGGTTTCGGTATTGAAAATCACTTCGATATTGGGCGTGTTAAACACCCTGTGCTGCATGGCTTTCGATGCACGGAGCTCATCGCGACGAACGATCATGTAAACCTTTTTGCACAGTTTTGCCAAATAGCTGGCTTCTTCGGCGGCAGTATCGCCTCCACCCACAATGGCCACATCCTGACCGCGGTAGAAGAATCCGTCGCACACGGCGCAAGCCGAAACACCAAACCCATTCAGTCGCTGCTCGCTCTCGAGTCCAAGCCACTTGGCCGAAGCTCCAGTTGCAATGATTACAGTTTTGGCTTCAATGAGTCGCTGATCTTCGATCCAAACCTTATGTACTGGTCCCGAAAAATCAACTTTTGTCGCCAAGCCAAAACGGATATCGGTCCCAAAACGGCGAGCCTGGGCTTCAAAATCTTCCATCATTTTAGGCCCATGCGTACCTTGTGGGTAACCGGGGTAATTTTCAACCTCAGTGGTGATTGTAAGCTGTCCGCCAGGCTGTAAGCCTTGATACATCACCGGTTTCAAATCGGCGCGTGCGGCATAGATGGCTGCGGTGTAACCGGCAGGTCCGGATCCAATGATTAGGCAGTCAACGTGTTCTGTTTCCATAGTCGTGTTATTGTGTAGCAATCAGTGTGTCGAGATAAAACGATTGTCCGCACCACAAACCCAATCCACCGTTCACATTCGATTGAATCAGAATGGGTGAGGCGAAAGGATTTCCGTTGGTGCCGGTTGCGGCTTCAAAAGTATTGTAGAATTGGAATTCGCGCGAACCAATGCTGCAGAATTTCATGTAAATGGTATCGCCGAGGGTGTAGAAAAATTGCGATTCAATGAATGTATCCTGCGCTGCGAAGGGCTTTTCGCTTTGTCCGCTGAAAAAAGTAACGGTTCGTCCGTTGATAAATTGGTCGTTAGTAATTGCACCTTCAACCGGGAAAAACTGAGGCTCGCTGTTGCGTCGGGCGTAGAGCCGATAGGCATTTCCAAGCGTGTCGGGATCGGTGTAAACCACATATAAAAATCCAAGGCTGTCTTCGTCGACATTGAAGACGTTCAACCCAAAATACAGGCTATCGATGGGCACTGCCGGAGGAATTTTGGTGCTTGCCGTAGCCGTTTTACCCAGGGCCTGCACACGGAGGAAATAGCTTTTACCCACTTCGCCAACAAAGGCATCGGTGGTGTAATAGGCGAAAGGATACTGAAATGGATTGACCACAAAATCAAGTGGATACTCAGTTCCATCTACGGTAATACTTACAGTAGCATCTTGAAGTATGAAGGTGTCCAACAATGCGGCAAAGTCGGTGGGGAAATCCCCGAAAAACCCACGATTTTTGGTCACCAACACCCGCGGATGTTCATCCGCCTCAATCAATCCCTCCACCACAATGGTAGGTTCGGTTCCCTCCAGTTCAATTTCAATTTCACGCTCACAGGCACTCAGTCCCAAAACAAGAATTGCAAGACACAGTGAGCTAAACAGCGATTGGATACGGGATTTCATCAGAAGCTGAAGTTATAGGTTACTGACGGAATAATGGGGAACAAAGAAACCATCTTGGCATTGTTTTCAAACGTGCCTTCAGTCACGTCGCCCTCCGGATCGATGTAAATGAAGAACGGATTCAGGCGACTATACACGTTGTAAATCGAGAAATTCCAGTTTGCCCGGTACTTTCCTGTACGTCGGGTGTACCAGGTGGCCGACAAGTCCCAACGGTGGTAAGCCGGCATTCGGTAGTTGTTCCGCTCGCCATACTGAAGCACTGGTTTGCCTTCGAAATAGTAGATATTGGTCGGAAGCCACATCAGATTTCCGCTGGCATACACGAACACGGTTCCGAAGGTCCATTTCTCGTTTAAATCGTAGCTCAGCACCAACGAAAGGTCATGTCGGCGGTCGTAACGTGCGTAGAAGGTCTTCCCGTTGTTCAACTCCGGAAAGGTTCTGGTAGTCCACGATAGTGTGTATCCAATCCAACCGGAGAAGTCGCCCAATGACTTTTTCAGGAAGAATTCGGCTCCATAGGCCTCTCCGCGACCGAAGGTGAGGAAGTTGTCGACATTATCGTTGAGTCCATCCGAAGGCAATGTGCCATCCTTAAACTCCACCTGGTTATCCATGGTTTTGTAATAGGTCTCGATCGAAGCCTCCCAGGTATTTTCCTTGAAATTTCGGTAGTAGCCTAAGGAATACTGCACACCTTTTTGTGGCCTCACAAGCGCTGTGGATGGGAACCAGAGGTCGGTAGGAAGACTTTGGTTGGCCAAAGAAGTAATGTGAATGTACTGGTAATTCATGGTGTATGAGGCCTTTATCGACGACTTACCATTTAGCTGGTAGCGCATCATCAGCCGCGGCTCCAGGTTGGGGTAGGTTTGGATGGGCTCACCGCGCTCATACACAATGGAGTCGTTCGTAAATCCTTGCTCATCTTTGAGATAGCGGGTAAACGGACCAACCTGATTAAACATTGAGCCTCTTAATCCGGCGTGGATTCTTAGCTTGTCGTTCACATCAAAGTCGTCGCTGATATACACCGCCGACTCATGGGCGAAGATTCGTTCAGGTGGCCCAAGGCTGAAGGCTTCTCCAACCAACTCACCACTGGCGTTGTTGGGTGTAAACCGGTGGAAAATGTAGTTGGCGCCAAACTTCACCGTGTGTCGGTAAGATGGATACCAGGTGAAATCCATCTTCGCATTGTAGTCGCGAACGCCCGAAAACACATTGAATTTAAAGGCGGTCTGCTCTACGTTCGACTCAAATTGATAGTCTGAAAAGATAAGTGAGGTATTCAGAAAAAGCTTGTTGGAGAAAAGGTGATTCCAACGTGTCGATACCGTTGCGTTACCCCATGGAATGCGAATGTTAAAGCCGCTCTCCGTGCTTTTAAAGGTAAACACATCACGACCAAAGTACCCGCTAATGAACAAGCGGTCTTTGTCAGACAGCCGGTAGTTAATCTTCGTGTTTAAGTCGTAGAAGTAATAGCCCGAACCTTTGGTCGGCGATGTTTCACGGATAAATGGCTGTACCAGTACATCGAGATAGGTTCTTCGGGCCGAAATAATGAACGAAGAGGTGTCTTTCTTGATTGGCCCTTGGGCGGTAAGGCGAGATGCGATGAGGCCGATTCCGCCATCGAGCTGAAACTTCTTCATGTTGCCTTCCTTCATGCTAATGTCGAGCACCGAGGCCAATCGACCACCGTATTGAGCCGGCATTCCGCCCTTGTGCAAATCGACCGTTTTTACAGCATCGGAGTTAAACACAGAGAAAAAACCAAGCAGGTGGGCCGCGTTGTAAACCACCGCCTCATCGAGGAGTACAAGATTTTGGTCGGGACCACCGCCCCGAACATAAAGCCCGGTGTTTCCTTCGCCTGCATTTTTAACGCCCGGTATCAGCTGCACAATTTTCACCAGGTCTACCTCACCAAAAAACGCAGGCAGCTTCTTCATTTCCTCCACCGAAACCTCTACGCGCCCCATGTCTGTACTCTTTAAATTCTGCTCGATGCGGGTTCCGGTAATTTCTACTTCTTTGGCCTCAATACTTTTCGTTTTAAGGTTGATGTTCAGGCGAGTATCTTTATTGAGTTCAACAGTTTGTTTAAAATCCTGAAATCCAACAAAGCTGATGCTTACTGTATAAGTGCCTTCGGGAAGGGTTAAGGAATAAAATCCATAAGTGTTGGTGGCTGCACCTTGCTTGGTCTCAGGAATATACACGTTAGCACCCGGCATCGATTCGCCATTGGAATCGTCTTTCACATACCCGCTTAGGGTATACTTTTTTTGAGCCATTAATGCGGTTGAGCTGAGAGCAAAGAGAAGCAGCGTTCCTATTGCGCGGGTAATATTTTTCATGCTGAATGAGGGGATTCAGTATTGATGAGTAGCCAGAAGTACTAAGGTGCAAGCCATTTCGGTTTCAATTCCGGCAAGTTGAGCCTGGCGAACGAACTCCGGATTTTCCGTCCCGGGATTAAACACAATCCGCCTGGGTTTGAGGGCTATGAGCTTCGGAATCAGCTCAGCTTGGCGCTCCGGACCTACATAAAGTGTGATGGTATCGGGTGCCGAGTTCGGAAGCACCGTTTCAATGCTTACATCTCCAACATGACCTGCC
>CANHCM010000156.1 GCA_947459155.1 Bacteroidota bacterium
AATTGCCGAGGAGCTGGCCTCACACGACGCTCACTCGGCCCAAAGTCTGCGAAAAGGAATGCTAAAAGCCTTAAATCTGCGCGCAGCCTATTGGGACGACATGCTGCTGAGGGCTCAAAAGTTATAAACCATGGAAAACTCTAACTGGTTTGTTGCGGCCATGAAGCAACAGCAGCTCAGCGACGCCGAGCTTGTGTGGATTCAGCAGGGCGTAAAGGCTGTGCAGGATGTGTTAGACGGCGCTCCGCTTGGGGCGCTCGTTGGGCTCGATGCCTGTTTTTCGCACCTGTACATTTCGGTAAAAGCGTTGAGCAGTAGTGGCCGTCACGCCGATGTTTCCCCGGCAAATGCCTGGCTTCGGTTTTTGGCCAAGCCTGATGACCATTTCGAGCCGGCTGAGGCTCTTCTTCCTTCGGCATCAGCCTTTTGGAATAGCTTGCAGATGTTGAGGATTCAAGGCTTGATTCAAGCCATTAACGACAAAAAAAGCTTAACCGGCTTGGGGGAGAATCCTGAATACCATGCGAAGATCGATCAGCAGAATCAAGCCTCGCTGTACGAGAATCAGTCAGACAAACTGGGCATCGACTTTCAGGTTACGCGCCTGCCCTTCAATACCGAATTGCTCGACCCCCGAATTGTGCGCATCGCGCCCGGAAAAACCAACGAGCTCCACAAGCACGCGCATGAAACCGTGTTTGTGTTTTATCAAGGTTCAGGCTTTGTGCGCATCGATGAGCACCGGTTTCCGGTAAGTTCGGGAGATGTGGTATTTATTCCCCGCTGGTGCATGCATCAAAGTGTGAATGAGAGTTCGGAGGAAATGGTTTTTCTTGCAGTGGCCGATTTTGGGTTGACCGGTAAATCGTTTGTCGGCAATTACCTCAAAACGGCAAGGCAGAAGTCGGAGTGAGGATTCTCCGAATTGGGTTTGGGATAATGCTCGATATGGTGAAGTGAAAAAGTGTGTGTTTAACCCCACCGTAAACTTTTCGCCGGCCTGAAACGGGAAACCATCCACGAAGGCAACAGCATGCTCAGCATACACACCGCAAAGGTGAGTAAATTAAGCCCGAGAATGAGCTGCAGGTTCAGTTCGATGGGAACTTGCGTGAGATAATAGGTTTCGCGGTTGAGTTTTATCCAGCCGGTGGCGTCCTGAACCCAACAAAGCGATAAACCGACCACATTGCCAATGAGCATTCCGGTGGCAATCAAAACGGCGGCCTGACGCAGAAACAAGCCCGAAATTTTGCGGTTATTGGCCCCCATCGCTTTTAGGATGCCAATCATACGCACCCGTTCCAAAATGAGAATCAACAACGAAGTAACCATGTTGATGACCGAAACAACAAGCATGAGAATGATGATGATGTATACATTGGTGTCCATCAACTCGAGCCAGCCAAAGATTTGCGGGTAAACTTCTTCGATGCTCTGGCTGGTAAGTTCGGCCGGAATGAGGTTGTACACCGCGTCGTTTAAGGCATTGAGCTGTTGAAAATCCTGAATCATGATTTCCAAAGCGCCCGATTGCTGCGGTTCCCAGCGGTTGAGTTGCTGCACCACACGTTCGTCGCCCAGCACATACACACGGTCGAAATCGTTGTCGCCCAGACCGGTATTGTAAATGCCCGAAATGGTGAATTTTCGCGCCTTGGGCGGGTCCTGCACAAAATACATGATCAGGCTGGAGTCGGTGCTCAGTTTGAGCTGTTTGGCAAGGGTTGATGACAGGAGGATTTCGTTGGAGCGCTCGGGACTTTTTATGTTTGGCAGTCGTCCCGACTCGAGGTGCTGCCGGAAGAATTGCAGTGCTGCCGGGTCGGAAACCCCTTTGAACACCACGCCTTCGATGGCATCACCTTGTTTGATGATGCCCGGTTTACGGCTCACCGAATACACTGCGCTGAGCCCGGGCAGCGCTTTGAGCTCTTGCATCCAGGCTTCGTTGGTTTGTATGGGCGCGGCTTCGAGCGAACGGTTGGAATCGTATTTGATCACCTGCAAATGAGCCCCGAATCCAATTACTTTTGCCCTTATTTCACGCTGGAAACCGGTTACAATGGCCACCGAAACAATCATCACACACAAGCCCAAGGCAATGCCACCAATGGCAATGCGCACAATGGGTGTCGACAGTTGCTTTTGGCCCTTACCGCTTTGCAGCAGCCTTTTTGCGATAAACCAGGAAAATCCCACTTGAATTCAGCTATGACAGCCCGCCAAATTAGGAAAATACTCTGCAGCACCCTTACTATTCTTTGGTTTGCCGGTTTGCTGGCAGCCAATCATCAGATTTTCTCGCGGGTGCAGGTAGTCAACCGCAGCGATGCCGATGTTCAGCTGGGCGCCGAGCGGATGGATGTTTACTTGCCTTTGCTTCGCGGAAAAAGTGTGGCCGTGGTGGCCAACCACACCTCACTCATCGGCAGAACCCACCTGGTAGATACCCTTCGTAGCCGAGGTGTGAACATCAGGCAGGTGTTCGCCCCTGAGCACGGTTTTCGCGGAGCCGGCGACGCCGGAGAGAAGATTGCCTCGGGAAAAGATCCGCAAACCGGACTTCCCGTGGTTTCGCTCTATGGCGACAATAAAAAGCCCACAGCGGCGCAGTTGACCGGGGTCGACTTGGTGCTGTTCGATATTCAGGACGTTGGCGCGCGGTTTTACACGTACATCTCAACCCTTTCGTATGTGATGGAAGCCTGCGCGGAACAAAAGATTCCGGTGGTGGTGCTTGACCGGCCAAACCCTAACGGACATTACTTCGACGGGCCGGTGTTAGAGCCTAAATTCGCTTCGTTTGTGGGCATGCACCCGGTACCCGTGGTGCATGGGATGACTGTAGGCGAATATGCACAAATGGTCAATGGTGAGGGCTGGCTCAAGGCCGGAGTTCGTTGTTCGTTGCAGGTGATTCCCTGTGTGGGCTGGAAGCATAGCGAGTATTACCAGATTACCACGCCGCCATCGCCCAACCTGAAAACGATGAATGCCATTTACCTCTACCCTTCATTGTGCTTTTTCGAAGGCACTCCGGTGAGTGTGGGTCGCGGTACCCCTCATCCGTTTGAAATGTTCGGATTGCCCGGAAGTAAGGTTGGAACCTACACGTTTACCCCGAAAAGCGGGCCGGGAAGCAAGCAACCACTGCATCAGGATAAACTCTGCACCGGCTTTAACCTGCAAGGCTTTGGGAGCGATTTTGTGCGCGACTCTAAGCGGCTCTACCTCTATTGGTTGATCAGCCTCTATGAACAGTCGACCAACAAGGAACAGTTTTTCAACAATTTCTTCGATAAACTGGCGGGCACCGACTCTTTGCGCAAGATGATACAGGCCGGCAAAACAGAAGAGGAAATTCGGGCAAGCTGGCAACCGGGATTATTGAAATACGGCGAGTTGCGAAAAAAATACCTGTTGTATGAAGAGTGATGACCTGTCGGATTCACACGCCGATTTTTCTCATTTCGAAGCGCTCGATATTCGTGTGGGTACAGTGCTGAAGGCGCAGTTTTTCGAGAAGGCCAGAAAGCCTGCGATTCAACTGTGGATTGACTTCGGTGAATTGGGAATAAAGCAGTCGTCGGCGCAGATTACCGACCTTTACAGTCCCGAGAAACTTATCGGAACCCCAATTGTGGCCGTAGTGAATTTCCCACCCAAACGCATTGCGGGCTTTGTTTCGGAATGCTTAGTTTTGGGCGCGCTTGGCCGGGACAGCGCTGCAGTGGTTTTGCTTCGTCCCGATACTCCTGTTGAACCCGGAAGCCGCATTGCTTAAATATGAAAAAACGATTAACCCCCGATTTTGAGTTAGCCTTCGACAACACCGCCGAAAGCGCCGGTTTTCTGCTGTGGAAACTGAGCAATATCTGGCAGCGTAAAATGCGCGAGTCGCTCGAGAAAGCGGGCATTACCCATGTTCAGTTTTTATTGCTTCAAACCATGGCCAGGCTCAATGCCCAGCAAGCCGGGGCGATAACACAGGTGCGATTGGCTACCGAGTCTGACTGCGACAAAATGATGGTATCGAAGGTGCTGCGAACACTGGAGGAACGCAAGCTTGTGGAGCGTCACGCCCACCATTCCGATACACGCTCACGCTCTTTGTTCATCACCAACAAAGGCATGGAAACCCTCAAAGCGGCCGTTCCGCATTTTAATGCCACCGAACAGGCCTTTTTTGAAAGCCTGGGGAAGAAGGAAAAGAGCTTCAGAAAGCGATTGCTTAAGCTCGATAAACAGCACCAGTCCGACTCGGCCGGCGACGAAGGAGAAGCCTAAGGCGGCGCAGCAGGTCATCCGCGGAGCGGAAAAAGCCAGATTCTGAAGCCCCATGTGCTGCATTCAATTCACTTTGTATATTTGCCCCGTCTTCAAGGGGTGTCTCGGAGCAATTCGAGACTGAGATTATACCCTTTTCCGAATTGACATTCGGAGCGAACCTGATCCGGGTAATGCCGGCGTAGGGAGGTAAGGTATGAAGTTCATGATTTGTCGGATTTGCCGGCCCCTGCACGTCCGTTGTAACGTTTTAAACACTTTACAGCGATGCGTACATTGTTACTGTTCACCGGCCTGTTGATGGCCACCGCCTTAACGGCACAAAACGTCCTCAGCGGGATTATCCGCGACGAAAACAACCAGCCCATTGCCGGCGCTGCCGTCTCGGTGGAGGGCACATTCAACCAAACAATCAGCGACGCCAACGGGCAGTTCACCCTGCGCAATCTTAAATCGACCTATGTAACGCTAGTCGTGCAGATGCTGGGCTACCAGAAGTACCGTGGCGAGGCCTCATCCCTCACTCCGCCTTCCAAAGGATTGGTCATTATACTGCGCCCCCGGAACTTTCTTACCGACGAGGTGGTGATTTCGGCCACGCGGGCCGATGACAAATCGGCAATGGCCTACACCACGATGGAACTGGAGGAGATCAGGAGCCGCAACTTCGGGCAGGATCTCCCTTTTTTGCTGAACAACCAGCCCGGAGTGGTGGTGAATTCTGATGCCGGTGCGGGCGTGGGATACACCGGAATCCGGGTTAGAGGCTCCGATCCAACCCGCATCAACGTTACGGTGAATGGCATTCCGATGAACGATGCCGAGTCGCATGGCCTGTTTTGGGTAAACATGCCCGATTTTGCCTCTTCGGTGAGTTCTATTCAATTGCAGCGAGGAGCCGGAACATCGACCAACGGAGCCGGGGCTTTTGGGGCCACGCTCAACATGCAAACCAATGCATTCCGCGGAAGCCCGTATGCCGCCTACACCGGCTCGGCGGGCTCGTTCAACACCCTGCGCAATACCTTTGAGGCCGGAACCGGACTGGTCAATGGCTTTACCTTCGACGTTCGCCTGAGCAAAATCACTTCCGACGGCTTTATCGAGCGGGCCGCCTCCGACCTTAAGTCGTTCTTCGTTTCAGGAGCCTGGTATGGCAAAAACACCACCCTGAGGGCCAACGTATTCTCAGGCCGCGAAACCACCTATCAGGCCTGGTATGGAGTGCCGCAGGATTCACTGTCGACCAACCCGCGTTATAACCCGGCCGGGCTTTATTTTAGTCCCGACGGGAAAGAGCAGTTCTACGACAACGAAACCGACAACTACCAGCAAGACCACTATCAGTTTTTTGCCACCCACCAGGCCTCGCGGAAACTACAGCTGCATGCGGCCTTGCATTACACCCGTGGCCGTGGCTATTTTGAGCAGTACCGTCAGCAGGACGACCTGGACAACTACGGCGTGGGTCAGTATTTGGTAGGCTCAATGCAGTTGAACGACTCCACAACAGTTCCGGCCGATACCATCACGCAAAGCGACCTGATTCGCCGTCGCTGGCTCGATAATCACTTTTACGGTGTGGTGTATTCTGCAACATGGACACCCACCCAGCGTTGGCGGGTGATTTTGGGTGGCGGCGCCAACCGCTACGAAGGGGCGCATTTCGGTGAAGTCATCTGGGCTCAGTATGGAGCCGCATTACCGCTCAACTGGCGCTACTACGACAATAACGCAGTGAAAACCGATGTGAACGTTTACCTCAAAGCCAACTACGACCTTACCGCATCGCTGAGTTTGTTTGCCGATCTGCAACAACGCTTAATTCGCTACAGCTTCCTCGGTTTTAACAATTTGCTCGAATCGGTGCAGCAAGATGTGGCCCTCTCGTTTTTTAACCCCAAAGCAGGCTTAACCTGGAACATATCCAACAAACACCGCATGTTTGCTTCCTGGAGTGTTGCCCAGCGCGAGCCGGTGCGCGACGATTTCACACAGTCGTCGGTAGAAAGCAGACCCCGCCCCGAGCGCATGAACGATTTTGAATTGGGTTACCGCTATCAAAGTGGAAAACTGAAATGGGGCGCCACCGCTTATTACATGATTTACAAAGACGCTTTGGTATTGACCGGCGAAGTGAATGATGTTGGCGCCTATAATCGCGTAAATATTCCCGAAAGTTATCGCGCCGGATTGGAATTGGAGGCGGAATGGAATGTGGCAAAATCCTTTGATGTTGCTGCAAACCTTGCGCTGTCGGACAACCGCGTGCTGGCCTTTACCGAGTTTGTGGATGATTACGACAATGGCAATCAGGTGCAGTTCAACTATACCAATACACCGATCGCTTTTTCACCTGCCGCAGTGGGTGCAGGATCGCTCACCTGGAAGCCCAGCTCATGGCTGTCGCTGCAATGGATGCACAAATACGTAGGCGAGCAGTACCTCGACAACACAGGCTCAGCCGATCGTAAACTCGATGCCTTTTATGTGAGCGACTTGCGTTTATCGACCAATTTTAGCCTAAGCAACAAGCGCAGTAT
>CANHCM010000157.1 GCA_947459155.1 Bacteroidota bacterium
AATCGCCTCGACTGGGCATTGATGCTCTTTTGTTTGCTGCTCACCTCGCTCAGCAGCACCGATTTGTTTCCTTATTCGTTGCGTTCAACTTGGATTTACCCGAAGGTGATGAAGGTGTTTCCACTCATCTGCATCTGGCTCAAACTGATGTATGAATTGTTCAGCATGCAAAGCGAGTCGAAAATGCCTGTGGCTGATCAAGTGTAGAACATTCCCTTGTTGGGTTGCAGCGCAATGAGGCCGGTTGAGCAACGAAACGGCCAATATTACAAGGACTTGAAAACGAACAAGGTAATCGCAAGTCTGAATCTGAATCACGTGTCGGCGCTTTGAGTGATTGTTTTTTAGTAAGATGCCAAAGGTCATTTTCCGAATCTGTGCACAAAAAAAATTTGCGGCGAAAAAGCCGTATTTGCACCGCACATTCTGCGGCGCAAATCATGTTTATACACGAGCTGAGGAACTGGACAAACTTTGTTTGGGACGTAATCGTAAACAAGATTCCAACACTCAACCATCAAATCTCCACCGTCCTCAACAACCCACCCGAAAACAATTAAAGCCTATTGGGGGCCACAGAAAAACCTCAATTACTTTGGATCTACTTCACCTCAAAATCGAGTAGACACAAATCGCCAATGCTGGCCTTTAAACGATCGCCAATGTTCACCGCTGCCACACCTGCAGGTGTTCCGGTAAAGATCAAATCGCCGGTTTTTAGCGTAACGAAGCGCGACACATAGGCGATAATCTCCCGAAAACCGAAAATCATTTCCGTACTGCTACCCTGTTGCCGGAGCGCATCGTTCACGGTGAGGGAAAACTGAATCGGCTCCATCGCTTCACTGAGGTTAAAGCTCAGCATTTTGCCTACCGGAGCACTTCCATCAAAGGCTTTGGCTTTTTCCCAGGGCAGCCCTTTGGCCTTGCACTGCTGCTGGAGGTCGCGCGCCGTAAAATCGATGCCTACCGTGATGCCATCTACATACAAATGCGCAAACTCAGGCGAAATATGTTTTCCGGCTTTTGACACGCGAAGCACCAGCTCCACCTCGTGGTGAATGTCATTCGAGAAATCGGGGTGATAAAAAGGCGCATTATCGCGAAGCACCGCAGTATCGGGCTTCATGAAAAACACAGGCTCCTCCGGAACCGGGTTGTTCAGCTCCTTGGCATGCTCAGAGTAATTGCGGCCAATACAAATCAGCTTCATGGTCTGAATTTATTGAGCAATCCGCGCATCTTGATCCGCTCCAGGGCCCGCTTGGTCGACAAAGCGAAATCGCCATTCATCATCCAATCGTAATAGCTCGGTTCGCGCGAGAACACCTCTTCTACCCTTTTGCCTTTGTGCTTACCAAAGTTGAACACTTCCTTGCCATCCTTGTCGTAAACCATCCGTCCGGCAAAATCAACCCAGTCTTTGTTGGTGGTAAACTGCGCCAGAAGCTTCATATCGTTCACTACCGGGTAAGTCACATTGCCTTCCTTGTCGGTGTGCGCAACGCCTTCGTACTTGACCAATTGCGCCTTTAACACGTCGTAGGTTGCAATTACATCGGCTTCGGCTCCATGGGCGCCAACATGCTCTCGATTGCAGTAAAACTTCACTGCCGCCGAAAGGGTTCGCTGCTCCATTTGATGAAAGATATTCTGCACATCAATCAAGGCGCGGTCTTCCATCGGAAACTCAATACCGGCGCGGTAAAACTCCTCAATCAACATGGGCACATCAAACTTGTTGGAGTTATACCCCGCAAGGTCGGCATTGCCAATAAAATCAAGCAGGCCCTTAGCCACTGCCTTAAATGTAGGCTCGTTCTTTACGTCTTCGTCAGAAATGCCGTGAACTTTTGTCACTTCCGGCGGAATCGGAATGGTTGGATTAATGCGGCGGGTACGAATTTCCTCACTGCCATCCGGATTCACCTTCAGAACACATATTTCCACAATACGGTCGGCGGCTACATTGGTACCGGTCGACTCGATATCGAAAAATGCAATCGGCTTTTGGAGATTGAGCTTCATCAGTAAGAACGATTAGCGTCAAATCCCTCGAGATAATCGGCCACACGACGCAGGAAGCTTCCCCCGAGCGAGCCATCCACCACGCGGTGGTCGTACGAAAGAGAAAGGAACATCATGTGTCGGATGGCAATTACGTCGCCTTGTGGGGTTTCCAATACTGCGGGCTTCTTCTTGATCACACCCACGGCCATAATGGCAACCTGGGGCTGATTGATGATGGGCGTACCCATTACATTGCCAAAACCGCCCACATTGGTCACGGTAAAGGTGCCCCCTGAAATCTCGTCGGGACTCAGTTTATTGGCTCTTGCCCGGGCAGCCAGATCGTTTACCGACTTGGTGAGCCCTACCAGGCTGAGCATATCGGCATTTTTAATTACCGGAACAATCAAATTTCCGCTCGGCAAAGCTGTAGCCATGCCCAGATTGATATTCTTACGCTTGATGATTTGAGTACCGTTTACCGACACGTTAATCATCGGAAAATCTTTGATGGCACGGGCTACCGCTTCCAGAATAATCGGTGTAAACGTGATTTTTTCTCCTTCACGCTTTTCAAATTCCTTCTTCACCTTTTCGCGCCAGAGCACCATATTGGTTACATCGGCTTCAACGAATGAGGTAACGTGCGGACTTACCGCTTTCGACATCACCATATGGTCGGCAATGAGCTTGCGCATACGGTCCATTTCGATGATTTCGTCGCCACCGCTTACACTTACCGCCGGAGCAGTAATGGCAGGGCGAGCAGCCGCTTGCGCTTGTGGCGCCGGTGCTGATGGTGCTGATGGTGCTGTTGCCACTGCAGTTCCTCGCTTGGGCAGGTAATCGAGCAAATCGTTCTTGGTTAAACGGCCATCCTTGCCTGTGCCCGGAATATTCTCCAGTTCGGCCAGGCTGATGTTTTCTTCTTTGGCAATATTGCGAACCAGTGGCGAGTAGAACCTACCGCTGTCGGAACGTGCCGATAGCGCTTCGGCCGATTCTGTAGTGCTCGCAGCTGTGGGTGCGGCGGTTTGAGCCACAGGTGCTGAGGCTGGTTCACTGGCCGGCGCGGGCGCAGCAGAAGCATCGGCTCCGGTTTGAATCAAGGCAATAACCCCATTCACCTGAATGGTTTGCCCCTCTTCGAATAAAATTTTCTCCAGCACACCGGCTACAGGCGAAGGGATTTCAGAATCCACCTTATCAGTAGCAATTTCCAGCACCGGTTCATCCAACTCAATAGAGTCGCCCGGTTTCTTCAGCCACTTAATAATCGTGGCTTCGGCCACACTTTCACCCATCTTGGGCATTACCAGCTCGAACTGCGCCATAAACTGAATTTTGCGGCAAATTTAGTCTTTTCGGCATGACCGACAAACGCCTCAGCGCTGCATTCTGATGGCCCAACTGCTGGCTCGCCAATTCGCGGCTCCATCGGCTTAACAAGCCAATACAAGGTTCTTTAATCCTCCACTCGAGCCCTTGGGTCTGTCTTTTTTAGGGGGCGCCATTTTGAAACAAAAAAGCCATTGCTGAGCACTTCGGTCGATATTGGTTGAACCCTAAAAAACCGACCGGCGGAAAACAAAAAAGACTGCCAAACGACAGTCTTTTAAGCTCCTCGAGCTGGGCTCGAACCAGCGACCCTCTGATTAACAGTCAGATGCTCTAACCGACTGAGCTATCGAGGAATTTTGAGGGCGCAATGTTAGAACAATTCCCGGTTTAACGCAAGCATAAAATGAAAATGGGGTTAAAAAATGCAAACGACGGCTGATTTTCAGGAAGATAAAATGCTACAACTCCTGTAATTCGTAGAGCTTTTTGTAGTGTCCGTTAAGGGCCAGCAAATCGCTGTGGGTGCCTTGCTCGACGATTTCGCCTTGCTGAAGCACCACAATCCAATCGGCGTTGCGCACGGTCGATAATCGGTGGGCAATGATGAGCGTTGTGCGGTTTTCCATGAGCCGATCGAGGGCCTCCTGCACCGCCCGCTCGCTCTCGCTGTCGAGGGCCGAAGTGGCCTCATCTAAAATCAGAATGGGTGGATTATAATACAAGGCCCGGGCAATGGCAATGCGCTGTCGCTGCCCTCCGCTGAGGCGCGAGCCGCGATCGCCCAGCACGGTAGAAAAGCCTTCGGGCATGGCTTCGATAAACTCAAGGGCATGCGCATTTCGGGCTGCCTCTACGAGCCGCTCCCGATCGGGCTGCTCCACGCCCATGGTGATGTTGTGCTCCACCGTGTCGTTAAAAATCACCGGATCCTGATTCACCAGGCCAATTTGCCTGCGCAGCCCTGCCATAGTGAATCGGTTGAGGGGAACGCCATCCCATAAAATCTGACCTTCGGTGGGGTTGTAAAAACGCAGCAGCAAGTCGGCCAACGTTGATTTTCCCGAGCCACTGCGCCCGACCAATGCCAGTTTGCGGCCCTTTTCCAAACTCAGGGTAATCTCCCTCAGCACCGGCGACCCCGCCTGGTAGGCAAAGCCCACATGCTGATAGTCGATTCGGCCCGAAAAGGGCGGAGCCTCGGTAGCCTCAGGGGCATCTTTCACCTCAACGGGAGCATCGAGTATGCTGAATACCCGCTCCGACGACACGAGTCCCTTCTGCATATTCGACACGGCTGCACTGATGTTTTTGGCCGGCTGCAAAATCTGTGAGTACAAGGCCAGATAAGTGATAAACGTGGAGCCCGAAAGTGCGCCATCAAGCACCAGTTTACCGCCATACATCACCACCACCACGACCACCACCACTCCCAGCAAATCGGACAAGGGCGAAGCCAACTCGCGCTGGTTAAACAAGGCCTTACTGTTGGTGGTAAAGTCGGTATTGATGCGCGAAAAGCGAGTTCTGAAGCGACCTGCCGCGCCGAATGACTGAATAATCCTTATTCCCGACAGGGTTTCGTCGGTGTGTTGCAATATGCGACCAAGTAACTCCTGACTGAAATAGCCTTTCTTTTTGAGTTTCCTTGCGAGTGTTGAAATGAGCAGTCCGGATACCGGAAAGAACAAAATGGTAAAAACGGTGAGGTCGGGTGAGAGGTAAAAGAGGGTGATGAAGTAGGCGATAATCACAAATGGGTCGCGGAGCAGCACCTGAAAGGAGGAGATTACCGAAAACTCAATTTCCTGCACATCGTTGGTCATGGTCGACAGCAGGTCGCCTTTGCGGTTGCGGTGAAACCAGCCGAGGGTTTGGCGGCTGATGCTTTCATAAAGGTGCTCGCGCAATCGTTTGAGCAGGTTGAGCTTAAGCCGCACCATAACCCGGGTGGCGAGGTAGCGAAAAATGTTGGAGAACAGTGTGGCTCCGGCAATTACCATACACACCTGCGCCAGGGCCTGAAGCTTGCCCTGCTCTAAAGCCAGGGTACCGATGTGGTGGTTAAACCAAGCGCTGAAGTAGGCGATACTGAAAGAGTACTCGGGAAGCTTGGTGGCGGCGGCAATATCGCTTGTGTTGAACAGGAGATTCAACAGCGGAATGAGCATGGTAAAATTCAGGATTCCAAAGACGATGGCCAGCACGGTATACACCAAATATTCCGGCAAATAATGGTAGAGCGGCTGAACATAGCGGAGTAATCGGCGGAGATGGCGCATGGGTGGCGAAAATTACAAATAATACCGCCCGAAAATCCTTTACCTTTCGCACCATGAATCAACTGGCAGGCTTGAGCATTCCGGTATTTGTGCTGCATGTGAAACAGGGCTACGAAGCGCGCGAATTGCACATGAAATCGCTGCTGGAAAAACACCGCCTTGAAGCCAATTGGATTCTCGACCGCGACAAGGCAGAGCTCGACGAGGCTTTTCTGCAACGATGGTTCCGCGGCGAGATGCAAGAGGTTAGCGCCGCCACTTCATGCGCCTCCAAACACCTTCTGGCCTGGCAGGCGCTCCTGGCCGGTGATGCCTTGTGTGCGCTGGTGTTGGAGGATGACATTCTGGTAGATGCGCAATTTCGCCAAGCGCTGGAGGCTGTTGTTGAAGAAGGCCTTGCCCGTGCACTTTGGCAGGAACAAGCCAGCCTTGTTTCGTTGGAAAACTCAGGGCTGAAATTTGTGTCCAAACAACAGCGGGTGGAGGGACAACGGATTTACGAGAATGCCGAAACACGCTGTGCCGGAGCTTACCTGATTAGCCGAAAGGCCGCCGAAACATTCATCCAAAAAGCCAGCACCGATGGCATCCATCTACCGGTCGACTGGTGGATGAACACCTTTTTCCCTTCGCCGGTAAAGGTGTATTGGAGTTTTCCCACACTTGCTGAACAGGGCTCACACAATGGCCTGTTCGACTCATCGATCGACCATAAAAAAGGCGGGCTCTTTCGCCGCCTGAGTTGGCGTTTACAGCGCTGGTTTAAGGAGCGTTTCCGAAGCCGCTGAAAATTATGGTACTTTTGCGGCTCAGAATACGGAAATCATGGAATACAGCGAATCGACCCGACAGAAAAAAGTAGCCCGCCTCATTCAAAAAGAACTGGCGGGACTGTTTCAGCGCGAAAGCCGCAACCTGTTTGGCGGTGCGATGATTACCGTAACCGTGGTGCGGGTTAGTCCCGACCTGAGCTATGCACGCGTTTACCTGAGCTTGTTCAAGGTAGAGAAGCCTCAGCAGCTCATTGATGAGATTAAGGTGATGAAGAAGGACATCCGCCGCAGGCTGGGTGAAATTGTCGGGAAGCAGTTGAGAATTGTTCCCGACCTCGACTTTTTCATCGAT